>JBDMZA010000518.1:0-17080 GCA_039770155.1 Clostridiales bacterium | reverse complement strand
TTTGGATGAACCTATACCTATACTTGCCATTGCTTTTTTGAAAAATGCCATTTTTATCACCTCATATAATTAATTTTGTATATATAGTTTAATAAAAACTTTATAAACAATTAATCCATTAGTTTTATATTAAAAAATTATATTATTCTATATAAAACTTGTCAATTATAAGAAGGAAGTTAAAATCAAAATGTCTATAAATATTGCTACATACATATATATATATTATTCTATATATAGTCACGAAAATTACCTGTAATTAATATTGGCTCTTATCAGATTTATGATAAGAGCCTTATTTTTTAGGTATCTAAAAATAAAAGCTTTGTTATTCTTACTATAAAATCAATTGAAAATATTATTAATACTCCATAAAATACTCGAGTTACTATTTTGGAGTTCATTTTATTTACTATTCTCTCGAATAATGGTTGAATTAAATACAAGAATACTACTCCACCAATTCCAAATCTAATAGATGGTGATAGTGCAATCCTCCCTTGAAAATTAATTTTATAATCTGAATAAGTCTGCCATGGCCAACTTCCAGTGAATAACTCCATTATATAACTTGTTATAAATTCTATGGTTGTTGCAACAACCATACATCCAAAAAATATCATAAGTGGTTTTAAAAATTTAAAAAGGCTAGAATTTTTCTTTTTTATTAATCTATTAAAACATAAAATAAATGTAATTGCTCCGAATCCATATATAGGACAATACGGCCCAAATAAGAATCCTCTATTTGTAAATTCCCATCTATAAATGACTACTTCAAGTAAAACTTCATACAGCCATCCTATAACTGCATACATCATAAAATATAAATAGTATTCTTTAAATTTTTTATACACAATTTTATCCTCGTTAGATTTAATATTTAGAATAAGATAAAAATAATTTCACGTTTTGGATTGATGAATTATAGTATTTTAGGCAGTTTTTAGAGAAAATAATGTGAAGTTATTTTTTTACTGTTCCTAAAAAAGCTTAAATTAATTATACTGTTTTGTAATTATCTTTTCAAATTTCATATTGTAAATATAATGCTATAATATAGTTATATACTGGAGTAAAATAACAAATACTCTAAAAAATAGTATTATCAATACTATTAAAAAAATTTGAATTTATTTGTAGTTTTGTATATCAATTTGATTTTACTCATATTAGATACACAAAAAAAAGGAGTTTGCCCAGATAGACAACTCCTTTATAACAGTTTGATTATTTCTTTATTTTTATTTTTCCTTTAGATAAACTCATATTATTAGCAACATATATTGGATCAGCATTTGTGTCTGTACCTTCCCAAATTGTAATTGAAAAAGTATCGTTGTCTCCATTATCAATACAGTTAACTCTATATGTGTAGATGCCTTCTTGATTTCTCATTGTTGCAGTACCTTCAAATTGAGTATTTGTATCATTTATCATCAACCAATTTATATCTTTACTTTTAATTTTTAGATTACCATCCTTATAGTTAAATTTGAAATTACCTTTAGCCTCACCGTCTTTATATTTTGTTGTAAATCCAAATCTAGCTTTTCCAATATTACCACTTGATTGGTCATCAACATTTATTAAACCACCGCCACATGCATGACCTGAAGTCGGATCATATACAGGAATTATAGATTCAGTTGTTTCACAAGAAACAAAATAATTATTTTCTAATAGGGTTGCAACAACTGAATATACTCCAACATCAAATGATTGAATTAATGTAGCTTCGCCATTAGAATTACAATCAGATGTATATTCTCCAATAAATGTATAACTACCGTCTTCATTAATTTGATTAACTTTAAATAGAATTTGATTGTTTATATAACTTCCAATTGATCCATCATCTTCTTGTGTTATCATTGCACTCATTGTTAATGGTTCTGTATTCTGAACAATGTATTGTCCTGTATAATCGAGTATTGCATTTTCAAGTAAAACATTTAGCACTGTTGAAGCAGCTGATTCTTCCAGTCTATCTGTTTCATCTCTATAAAAGTTTGCAGTAATTGTATAAGAATCTGATGGTAAATTAACATTATAATTTAAGTTTGCTATGCCGTCTACATTAGTAACAGCTGTGCCAATAGTAGTTCCATTTGATTTGAATTCTATAGATTTACCTGATATACCTGTACCATCAGCTATTAATTCTGCTTGTATATTTGTTGAGTCTGAATACTGAGCATCAGTCTCTGTAGTAAGTATTATTTCAGTTTGTGTATAAGCAATTGAGGCTAATCTATCAAGCAAGTCAGCTTTTATAGATATTGTTTCATCGGTTCCACCCAACTGTAATTTATCAACATATTCACCTCTTATTATATTGTTTATGATTGAATTTCTTTCATTCAATGCACCAGAATTTGTTTTAATAGCGAAATTACAGTTGTTATAGGAATTTTCAAATATATTTCCATCAAATATACTATCTTGTATATGATAATCAGCAAATAATCCTCCAACTAAATTTGATGACCAACCATCAACAACACCATCATCAGCATCAATAGCTGGGTTGATTACTATATTATCTTTAATGGTGCTAAATTCTGATCTTAACATATAGATGCCTACTTTACCAGTGTCTTTAATTGTATTATTATAGATTATAGAATTATTAAGCAAATCAATTTCTAATCCGAAATTACCACTATTTATAATAGTATTATTATAAATTTGTACATTACTACCACGTGCATTGTTATCTGATCCATGTTCTAATTCTTTTGAAGTTTTTATGCCTGCTGTTGTGCTATTTGAAATTATATTATTAGCTATTACATTGTCATGAGCAGGTACTGAATAGTAAATACCTTGTTGTTGAGAGTCATTTATTTCGTTATTAACAACAAATGAATCTCTACACATATAAAATGCTATTTTAGTACCATTAACAATATTGTTTTGACAGATTCCATCTTTTTGCAGTGAAAATGATAAACCATCACCCCAAAATGTTGAATTCACAGTGTTTTTTAATACCATATTGTTTGTATCTAGATTTCCGTTTTCTAATGCTTCTAAAGTTTCTGCCCCAGCAGTAAAATCTCTCCCTGCAAAAAATACTGCAAAGCAATCATCAGCACCATTGATTATACAATCATATAATATTACATTATTTGAACTTGCTTGTGTAAAAGCAGATTTAGCATGAAATTCTCTAGTATCAAGAGTTAAATTAGTTACTATAACATCATCAGCTCTTACAACTAATCCATCATCAGCTTCACTTGTTTGTATAATTTTTGTTCCTTCCTTAGATTCACCTTTTATTCTAATACCAGGAACATCAATTAATATATGTGAATTTAGATTATATGTGCCATCTTTAATAAAAAAATTTGTTTCACCTTGATCTAATAAATCATTTATATAAGTATTTAATGATCCACCATAGTCTGCCTCAGTAACTGTAAACCAAGTATCATCTACTACAACAACTGGTTCATTTACTTCAGGAATAGTTATTAAGTTTATACTGGATTCTGTAGGATCAGGTAGATTGTTTACCAAGTTACTAGCAATATCAAAGTCTGACTTAGCCCCTGTTGTTTCTGCTGTTAAAACAGCATTTTTTGCATCTAATTCATCTTGACTTAAAGCGAAAGTGCTAAAACTGTTTACAAAAATAAATACAAAAATAATAGATAAGTAAAGTGTTTTTTTCATTCTCATTTTAATAATTCCTCTCAAATTAAATAATTTAAAAACCCTATGACAATTTTGATTGTACAATAAAAAACATTTGTGTAAAACAGCATATTTTACAGAATCAAGTCAATTCAATGAGTTTAAGTGCTAAAATTTTGTTTATATAAGGAAATAATCATATAACATAGGCAATATAACTTATAATACGACAAAAATATATATGGTTATACATACAATATATATATAACTTATTTAAGGCAGAATCAAAAAATAAACTCTAATTCTCGAGTATGAATTCACACTATTTAAGTGAACTTTAGACGAAAAAACTCGGTATTATTTTTTAGATTTTCCTTGGCAATGAAACTGGATTTGAAATTGGAGTGTGAAGGTTACTATAATTTTTTACCACAATATTTGCAATATTTAGCATCAATGTCGTGATTTTGCGAATAACAATTGATACATGTTTGAGTACTTATTCCATGTTCTTTATATGTTTTATTTAATTCAACGGATACAATTCCTGTTGGAACAGCTATAATTGAATATCCTGTAATCATAATAACTGATGATAAAGCTTGTCCAAGAAATGTTTTTGGAGTAATATCTCCATAACCTACAGTTGTTAACGTTACAATTGACCAATATATACTTTTAGGAATATTCGAAAAACCATTTTCAGGTCCTTCTATTAAGTACATTGAAGTTCCAAGAATAGTTACAAGTACTAATACAGCAAAAAGAAATACTGTTATTTTTGAGAAACTTGCTTTTAAAGCTTCTAATATAATCTGGGCATTTCCAATAAAATGGGTTAACTTAAATATTCTAAAAACCCTTAAAAGACGTATCACTCTAATCACCAAGAAAAATTGTGTCCCTGCTATAAAGAAACTGATATATGTTGGTATTATAGCTAAAAAATCAACAATACCCATAAAACTAAATATATATCTAAAACCTCTCCCTATAGAAATTATTCTTAAAAAATATTCAATTGTAAAAATTATTGTAAAAGTCCATTCAATTATTCTAAGATAATTTCCATAATCAGATTCAATTTCTTGAACACTTTCTAACATAACGGTTATTATACTAAAAACAATTATCCATAATAAAATTACATCAAAAGTTTTTCCTGCTTTTGTCTCTGCTTCAAATATTACTTCATGTAATTTAAGTCTTAGAGGGTTTATAATTCTATTTTTGTTATTACTATTTTTTTCATTATTCAAAATAAACTCCCTAATAATTTTTATTTTTTTCCTATTCTTTATAATTTTATATTATAGTGTTTGAAAATACAAAATTCAATATATTTTGGTGAAAAACCCAGACTTTTATCTACAAATGAAGTATATCTAGTTATGGGAAACTTTGCAAAGTCAGTTTTGCTTAATATACTTCTTGATGAAGACGATTTAGTTTTAGTAGATAAATTTAAAAACAAGGATGATAAATTATAGTAAAATAATAAATAAGAGTTTAAAAGATAAAGAGTTTAATGTTTTAGAAAGTAAGGTTCATAAAAATTAGCATTTTTGAGTCATCTGTAACTAAGAATGATGGTAGAGTAAGATTTAATAATTGATGAAATTATAGGAAAGATAGGTGAATATAAAATTTGAAATTCTTTTTTATCCTGAATCCAAAATCAAATAGTGGTAAGAGTAACGAAAAATTTAAAATTATTTTTGATATATTAAATAAAAAGAATATTAATTATGAATATAAAATTACATCTAAACTAGAAGATGCATATATTTTTTCAAAGGAAGCTAATAATAATGGATATGATGTTGTTGTTGCGGTTGGTGGAGATGGTACGATAAATAGGGTTTTAAATGGGTTTTATGATGATTATGGTAAAAAAATATCAAAAGCTAAATTTGGAGTAGTTTACACAGGTACAAGTCCTGATTTTTGTAAAAGCTATAATATTTCATTAAAATTAGATGAAGCAATAAATAATTTATTGAAGTTAAAATCTAAAAAGATTAATATAGGTAAAATTATTTACTTAAATGAAAATATTAATAATTATAATAATGATAAAATAAATTTAAATGATAAGAATCAAAAGGTGAGCTATTTTACTTGCTGTACCAATATTGGTATAGGAGCTTCTATAGCTAGAAGATCTAATAGAATCAGAAAATATTTTGGAGATGTTATTGGTACATTTTTATCAATGATAATTTCTTTATTAACATATAAAGAATTATCCTATACTTTAATAATTGATGAAAATAAGAAAATCATCAATAATGTGTTAAATATTTTTATTGGGAAGACAAAGTATATTGCATCAGGAATTAAGGTTAATAATGATTTAAAAATAAATGATAATAGATTTTATATATTAGCTGTGAAAAATTTGAAGATTATAAATTTTTTGAAAGTTATAAAGAAATTGTATAGTGGAAAAAAAATAGAGAAATCAGAGGAATTTTATTTTGATTATGGAAAAAAGATATTTATTAATCGAGGAGAATTAAATAATGAAATTGAATTTGATGGAGATCCTGCAGGTTTTTTACCTTGTTTTATAGAAAATGCGGAATCTATGGATTTGATAGGGGAAGAATAAGCAAAAAACTGACTAGTTTATTTTTACTAAAAACAAATTAAAGTGAGAATTTAATATGAATAGAGAAAGAAATTTAATAAAAAGTATTAGTAATAACATGCCAAGAAGTTCTATGCAAATAAATAAATTATTTGAGTCAGACTCAGAAATAATTAGCTTTAATGGTTTGAATCTTTGTCATAGTATAGATGAATTTTCTGAGGAAGATATGTTAAGAGAAAATGATCCTTATTCTTTGGGATGGAATGTAGGCGTTGGTTCTATAACTGATATTTTAGCCTCAGGTGGTACTCCAAAATTTTATTCTCATAGTCTTACTATTGATGAATTATGGTCAGATGAATTTGTGAATAGATTTACAATAGGAATTTCAGATGTTTTAAGAGAAATGAAGATAGATTTTATTGGAGGAGATTTTGGTATATCAAAAACATGGAGATATACGGGTTCAGTTTATGGAATTATAGAAGATAATATACTCTTAAGGTCAAAAGCAATTCCAAAAAGTAGTATTTATATAACAGGAAAAGTTGGAAAAGGTAATATTGAAGCAGCATATAAAATATATTCAGATAAGATTGCCCTAAAACAATTTCTAAGCAAAATCAAAAATAAATTCAATTTAAGATATAAGGAATCAAAACTAATAAGAAAATACAGTCATTGTTGCATGGATACAAGTGATGGGGTATATAATTGTATAAAAACTATTGCAAATGAGAGTAATTGTGGGTTTTATTTAGATAATATTCAGTATGAAAGTATTGGTAGTGTTCTTTCAAAAATGGTTTACTTACCTATTGAAATCTTATTCTTAGGAGAATGCGGTGAATATGAACTTGTGTTCACAATAATGGAAAAAAAAGAAAAAATGTTTTTGGAGGAAGCTAAGAATAATAGACTGAATTTTTATAAAATTGGCGAAATTAAAGAAAAAGGTGTTAGAAAGCTAAAGACTAAAAAAAGAGAAATAAATTTATTAGATTTAGAGATTAGTGCAAGAGATTTTAGTAATAAAGTTGAGTATATAAAAAAGTTAAATGAGTTCTTAAAGGATGGTTAGATATGAAAAGAAGAGTTGTAATTACGGGAATTGGACCATATACATCATTAGGTACAACAAAGGAAGATTTGTTTGATAGTTTGATTAAAAAGAAATATAAAATAAATGAAATTCCCAAAGAATTTTGTGAAAATTATAATTTTAAGTCTAGATTTTATGTACCTAAACCTGAAATTTCAATTAACAATTTGAGCATCGATAAAAGATTTAATTTATTAATGTCAGATTCAGCAAAGCTATCTGTTTTATCTTCATATGGAGCATTAAAAGATGCCAAAATTAATATATTTAATAAAGATAATAAGTTTAAATCTGATGAATTGGAACATTGCAACATAATAATTGGCACAGGAATGCCAAACCTAGAGACAGCATTTAATTCATATACAAGTCATGCTTTTAGTAAAGAATTGACACGAACTAGATTTAATAGAATGGTAATACCAATAACAATGCCAAATTCTTTATCTGCATGGATTTCAATTATATTTGGAATAAATAATTTAAATTATACTATAAATGCTTCATGTTCTTCAGGAAGTTATGCTATTGGAGAAGCTTACTTTAATATATTAAATAATAGGTGTGAAATGGCATTAGCTGGAGGTGTTGAATCTTTGTATGAAGAAAAAGGTTCAATTATGAGAGGTTTTGATGTTTTGGGGGCATTAACTAAGTCAAAGGATGGACTTCCAAGACCATTTTCACAAGAAAGAAGTGGATTTTTATTTAATGAAGGGGCAGCGTGTATTTTGGTATTGGAAGAATTAGAATTGGCTAAGAGAAGAAATGCAAAAATATATGCGGAGATCATTGGTTTTGAATCAAATAGTGATAGTTATAATATTGTTGAAATGAATCCTGATGGCAAAAAAATAAAGAAAATAATTAATAAACTTTTGAGTAAAGAGATAAAAATTGATTATTTAAATGCTCATGGTACAGGAACAGTTTTAAATGATCAAGTAGAGAAAAAAATAATTATAGATATTTTTGGGAAAAAAGATAATCAACCAATTATTAATTCAACCAAAGGAATTATTGGACATAGTTTGGGTGCAAGTGGTGCTATTGAAATTGCTATTACAGCTATGTCTATAAAGAATTCTATAATACATGGTAATTTGATTGAAAAATCAGTAGATGAAATAAATTTAAATATTAATAGTATAAAGAAGGAAATTAATTATGCAATGTCAACACAATATGGTTTTGGAGGTCACAATGCAGCAATATTGTTAAAGAGATATATTAAATGAACATCAGATAGAATTAGGTTATCAGATATAATAAAAGAAAAATTTCGAAAAAGCTCAGTATATAATGAATTGTTTAGATAAGGCATAATTAAAAATTTCAGAGAAAATTATAGATAAAGATAAATTTAAAGAAATACTTAAGGAGATAATATATGAATAGTAATACTAAATTAGTTTTGGAAAAAAACCAAATTGAAAGGTTAGTAAAGAATAGTTTTGGAAAACAGATCCAGGTTGAAAATTATGAAGAGATTAAGGATGGTTGGGCTAACACAATTTATTCAATTAGATTAAGTAATGGACTTGAAGTTATATTAAAAATTGCACCATCTACTGATGTAAAAGTATTAAGATATGAAAAAAACTTAATGAAAACAGAAGTTGAAGTGACAAAACGCTTAAAAAGAAAAACTGCCATACCAGTGCCAGAAATTTATTATTATGATAATACAATGAGTCACATAAAAAATGAATACTTTATAATGGAAAAAATCAATGGAGAATCTTATACAAAAGTTATTGATAATCTTACAGAGAAAGAAAAAAAAGAAATTGAAATAAAAATGGGTTCGTATAATAAAATGATTAATAGTATTAAAGGGGATAAATTTGGTTATTATGAATTAGAAAGAAGTTCAAATAATTGGTTTGAATGGTTTATGCAAATGATAGAAGATATTTTAAATGATGGTAAAGATTTTGATATAAAACTTCCAGTAGAATATGATGAAATAATTGATTTAATAACAAAAAATTCTACAGTACTTAATTCTATTAATGAACCAAGACTTGTTCATTGGGATTTACATAATGGAAATGTTATTGTAAATAATGGACAAATAAAAGGAATTATAGATTGTGACAGGTCTTTATGGGGAGATCCATTGATAGAAGTTTGTTTTGGCAAATTATGTAAAAGTGAAAATTTTGCAATAGGTTATGGGAAATATCTAAATTTAAATAAAGAAGAAAAGATAAGACGGAAACTATATGATATTTATTTAGGATTGATAATGTATATAGAAAGCTTTTACAGAAATTATGATGATGAACATAAAAAATGGGCATATGAAGAATTAGAAAATCTTTTAAAAAATTAAATTTAATTAGTTGCTATAGACGAAAAAAAGTTTTAGATTATGTACATCTAAAAAAATATATTATATTTGGAGTTTTAGATATACTATAGAGCACGGCGGAGTAAGTTTGATAATAAGTTTTTATTTATCTACAGGTTAATATGTGCCGAATATTTTAGAATTAAGTACAAATAAGGCATAATCAAAAATTTCATAAGACAATTTTTTGATTCTGCCTTATTGTTTTTCCTCAATTATACTGTACAATAATTTTAAGATATTATTAAAATGTTGAATAACTACGTGATCTATATAGTATAATTTAGTAAATATAATTTAGCATTTAAAATATGGTACGAAACTAAATATTATAAAGAAGAATATTTAATTAAAATCAAATTATGTAATATCAACTATAAGGAGAACCTAAAAAATAATACCAAATTTTTTTCGTCTGAAGTTCACTTAAATCGTGTGAATTCATACTCGAGAATTAGAGTTTATTTTTTGGATATTCCTAAGCATATGATATAAGACATAATTGAGTAGAATGGAGAAATTTATATGAGAAGAAAAGACAAAGAAATTAAGGAAAAATCAACTATAGAAAAAATTATTAATGAAGCAGTTGTATGTAGAATTGCACTATCAGATGAAAATAATCCATATATTGTTCCAATGAATTTTGGATACCAATCCAATTATATATATTTGCATTCTGCAAGAAAAGGGAAAAAGATTGATATTTTAAAAGTTAATAACAATGTTTGTTTTGAAGTGGAGGCTCAGGTAAAGGTAATTGAAAGTGAAAATGCATGTGATTGGACAACTTCATATTATAGTGTTATAGGTTTTGGAAAGGCAGAGTTAATTATTGATGACAATGATGAAAAAATAAAAGGACTAAATGTAATAATGGAAAAGTATTCAGGGAATAAAATTCATGAATATTCACAAGAAAAATTAGATAAAATTACATTAATAAAAATATACTTAGAAAGTATATCTGGTAAGAAATCCGCCTTATGACCAGGAAACAAATTTTTTGTAAATGAGTAAGTATATTAATCTCCTATCTGAAATGGGGCGAATATAATAAGCAGTAGTGTTGATAGGAGTATAAAACTCCTATTTTAAAATTTTGTTTTGATAGAGACTCTAACTTTTATTCATTTAATTCACTCTGATTAATTCTATAAATACTCCTCCACCAATTAAAATCAGTGTGTTTTCATCCTTGATAAGTAATTCTGTAGTATCTACTTGGTCATTTGATATATTAACTTTTTTTACACTACTTGCTGTAATATCAATATCTTTTAATTCTATTTTATAATAATCAAAAAATTTATTATTATCTATATCAGTAGTTTCATATTTTGGATTATCCATTATAATATCTAAATATCCAACATCATCACCAAAACAGTTAGCATTTTCTTTTGTAAATGTTAATTCTCTACCTTCAATACTTTTTATATCTTCTTCCCCATAAGTTGATACAGGGCTATAAGCTACAACACCTTTAATACTCCATTTCCCAAACACAGGATTATTTTCTTTGTTTGCAGGAGTATTTCTAGATTCTGCTCTATTAACCAGTTTTTCTTTATTTGTATCTTTTGTAGTTGTGTTATTCTTGCATGAAACAAGATTTATTCCAATTAAAATAACTAAAATAAGTATAAGTTTTTTCATTTTTACTCATCCTTTTTTATAATTAATTTTTATTATACTTAAATATGATTTCTTTAATATCCATGTGTAGTTTTAATTTTTTCATCCCAGACTCCTTCCAGTTCTTCAAAGTGATTTTCAATACATTTATAATAATCACTTTCAACTGGATTTCGATTTTTATATAATTGCATATCTAGTATGTTTTTGATTCCTAATAAAATTTTTATTATATTATTTTATATGTTTTTATACTAATATACAATTAATATTTCCTTTTATTTATTATTAGTCATTGATTATATGTTATATATTTCTAGAATATCTTAATAAATCATCTTATAGATAAAATTAGTTTTCTTAAAATGATTGAAATTTAAAAAGGTTTAAAACATATAACTTAGGATATTGTTATGTTTTGAGTTCGCTTTACTATAATTAACAAAGTTTTTTAATGGTTCTTTTTCTAAACTTTAAACTAATTCTGTTGAGTATTTTTCCATATATTCAAACTCTCTCTAATCATAATATGGGCTTTATTTTGTACTATAGCAAATATTATATTTAAATATTTAGGAAATCATAAAAAATAATTTGAATTCAGTTTATTAAAAATATTTGATATACTATAACTAAGGGATATCCAAAAAAATAAACTCCAATTCTCGAGTATGAATTCGCATGATTTAAGCGAACTTCAGACGAAAAGAATTAGGTATTATTTTTTAGGTTCTCCTAATCTAATTTATAATACCTAATGATCTTCAATTTTTCAAAGTAATTCAAAACTATTATAATAAGTAAATAGGAAAAGATTTTGAATTTATATCTTAGGAGTAAAAATATGAAATTTGTTATTGCTTATATAAAATCTATGCGTTTGTATTATGCTTTTATCACTGGAATAGCGGGTTGGATAGGTGTTTCATATTATGAGTTTTTAGAGTCTTCAATATATAAAACAATAGAAGAAAGTCCTTCAATTATGAAAAAAGTGGTTATACTTATACTACTTTTTTTAAGTTGGGGAATTAATCAAATAGTTAATGATTACATGGGATTAAAAGAGGATAGGATAAATGCTCCGAATAGACCAATGGTGACAGGAGAACTAAATAGTAAAAAAGCAATATTGATATCATTTATCTTAATTTGTATAACCTCTACTATTACAATTTTTTATTTAGAGCCATTAGCGCTGATACCTCTAATTTTAGGTATTTGTTTGAATATTTTATATGAGTATGCAAAGGGATATGGTGTTTATGGTAATATAGTTTTTGGTTTAATGATATCTATGTGCACAGTTTTTGGTTTTTTAGCTACAGGTCCTATGGAATCACCATATTTTACCTGTAGTAGATTGTCAGTTCTTTCATTAGTAATAGTATTGAATGCAATTATGACTTTTTATACATATTTTAAGGATTATAAAGGTGATAAAAAAACTAATAAAAATACATTAGTAGTTCAAATGGGTATAAAAAATGCGAAAATTCTTGCAATTACTTTTGCAATTGTTCCCTTCTCCTTATTTATAGTCTTATATAGTTTGAAAATGATAAATACTACGTTACATTATGAGTTTATAATATTGGGAATTATCACACTTTTTTTACAATTATGGACAGGAACCTTGTTTTTTAGAAATCCCGTTGGAAAAAAGACCTACTATTCATTATCAGTTAATTTTAGAGCTTGCACCTGTGGACAAGCCGCATTAATTGCACTTTTTAATGTTAATCTATCAATTATGTTATTTTTAATATCGTATATTTTTATTGAATTTTTATTTAGTCTTTATAGTAATCCAAAAAGTTGAATAAATGGTAGATATATCTTTTTAAGCGAAACAATTTATTTGACAAATAGAAGGAGAATTTATGAAATGGGAGTGAAAATATTAATTGGTGAAATGGCACGTTTACATAGTATTTCAACTCAAACACTTAGATACTATGATAGCACTGATTTATTTAAGCCTATGTATATAGATGAGAATACAGGCTATAGATCTTATGGTATTGAGCAGTTTGCCCATTTAGAATCTATACTTTTTTTAAAAGGCATGGGAATGTCTTTAAAAAGTATTAAAGAATATTTTCAAAACAGAGATATTAACTCAATGGCGTTATTACTAAAACAAAGAAATTCTGCTATTGATAAAGAAATTAAGAGTTTAAAAGTGAAAAAGAAAAAAATAGCTTCTTTGATTAAAATAGTAGATTCTTCTTTGGGAAAAGGTCATTTAGATACTTTTAGGATAAAAGAATTGCCTAATAGAGGGATGTTGTTTTTTAGATTTGGAGCTGGTGAGTTGGTTTATGAACATGAACTTGGTATTAAAAAGCTTGGAATGCTTCTTAATGATATAGATGAACTTTTTCTAAATCCATTTAGTTCAGTAGTTGATAAATCAGATATAGATATAGGTAATTATTCCAATTTTAAAGGAATTTCTTTAATTGTTGATGAAGGAAGCATTGATAATGATGCAGTAATACCATTAGAGGATGGTCTATATGCATGTATAACTTTTATTGGGACATATAAAAATGTGTCAACTTACTTTAAAAAATTACATGAATGGATTATAAATAAAAACTATGAAATTATTGGTGATGGACTTATATTAATTATTACAGATAAAGCTTTTACAGATTATGAATATGAATATATTAGTGAAATACAGGTACCGATCAAAAAGTTAGAAAAAAAATCTTGACATTATAGTTACTATAAGGTTTATAATTCTTTTATAAAGATGAGATAAACAGAAAAATTAATTAAGAAAACATCAGATAGGTGAAATAAGTTTATAAAAGCAATGCTGCTTTACTATTAGTAATAGTAAAGCGCTTTTTTATTTACTAAGGGATATCCAAAAAATAAACTCTAATTCTCAAGTATGAATTCGTAAACTTTAAGCAAACTTCAGACGAAAAGAATTCGGTATTATTTTTTAGCTTCTCCTAAGAGATTCCTAAAGAGGATTTACCGCCAAATATGAGGAATAAATGTTTTATTCTTATAATAAAAAAGGAGATATGACTTATGATAATGGTAGAGGCATTTATTAGACCAGAAAAAGTAGAACTAGTATTGAATAATCTAAGTGAACATGGCTTTGTAGCAGCAACAAGACTAAGTGTTCTTGGAAGAGGCAAACAGAAAGGGATAAAAATAAAATCAGTTTATTACGATGAGCTTCCAAAGGAAATGATTATTATGGTTATAGAAGATTCTGATGAGAAGCAAGTAATTGATCTAATTATTGAAAGTTCAAAAACAGAATCGGAAGGAGCTTATGGAGACGGTAAGATTTTTGTTTCGCCTGTTAGTAGTGCATACACAATTAGTTCTGGTGAAAATAAGCTTTAAAAAGTTGGAAGGAGTTGATATTAATGAAAAAAGCAATCATTGTTATACGACCTAATAAATATCAAGAAACCAAAAAAGCACTCGAAGCAATAGGATTTAATGCTCTAAGCACTACTCTAGTTAGAGGGCGTGGTAAACTGCCTTTGAAATATAATGTAGCTGATTTTAAATTTAAAAGAAATTATAATATGTACAATAGTTTTATGTCAAAAAGAATGATTATGTTGTATATTAGGGATGAAGATGAGTCGCTTATTATAGATACGATTATGAAAGTTAATAGCAGTGGCAATTGTGGCGATGGGAAAATATTTATTTTACCAATTACAAAATGTGTACGTGTGAGAACAGATGAAATTGATGAATCTGCATTAGTTTAAGAAAGTATTAAAAAATAAGAGAACATATACAAAAATATAAAATATGTAAAAAAAATAATAATAAAAATATGGAGGATTAATGAAATGAAAAAATTATTCGTTACAATCATATTAGTCATTCTTATGGTGACTTCAGTTGGATGTAGTCAAAAAGAAGAGACAACTTCAGCAGCAGAAAAAGAAATTAAAATTGGTGTATCTCCATATCCTGCATGGTATGTTTGGTATATTGCAGAAGAAGAAGGATTATTTGAGAAATATGGTTTAAATGTTGATTTAACGTTTTTTCCTGTTTATAGTGATAGTTTACAAGCATTTAATACAGGTAAAATTGATATGTTAAACATTGCAGCAGCTGATACGATTGCACCTTTTAACAAGGATGTTGCTTTCAAAATTGTTCTAATTAATGATAATTCTAATGGTGCGGATGGCTTGGTTGCCAAGAATAAATTTAAAACTATTGAAAGTTTGAAAGGTCAAAAAGTTGTAACTGAATTTGGGACTATTGAACATTACTTTTTACTTAAAGCACTTGAAGGAGTTGGGTTAACAGAAGATGATATTGAGTTTACAAATATGACGGTTAATGATAGTGGTGCAGCTATGGTAGCAGGTGCAGTTGACGCAGCTTGTGTATGGGAACCATCATTGTCTATGGCACTTGAGAGTGGGGAAAATCACTTGCTCTTCAGTTCAGCAGATACACCAGGTTTAATACCGGATTTGCTTGTAGCTAGTGATGATTTAATTGAAAAAAATAATAAAGAAGTTGAAGAATTAGTTAATGTTTGGTTTGATGCTCTTGAATTCTATAACTCAAATCCAGATAAAGCGGCAGAAGATATGGCGAAATACGCAGAAGTATCAGTTGACGAAATGAAAATTATGATGTCAGGATCGAAGTTGTTTTCAATTGATGAGAACATAAAAGCGATGACAGTTGAATCAGATGGTTATAGCTATTTACCTAATACGATTGTTGATACAGCAAAATTTTTGGAATCAATCGATCTAGTAGAAAGTGTACCGAAGGAGCCAGTAACTATGATTGATACATCTTTTATTAAGACAATTAGTGAGAATAGAGAAGGATTTGATGCACCAAATACAATGTCATTTCTTAAGGATTAGGAAGGGTGAACTAATGTGGAAAAATTATTTCGTATTCGTAAAGAAATAAATCCTTCATTATATAGAACTTTAGCAATAGGTGTATTCTTTTTTGTTTTAGTTGTATGGACATTTGTTAGTGAACTTGGGCTAGTTAGTCCAATATTTTTACCAACACCAATGTCTGTCGTTAAGTATTTAGTTGAAGCATTTGTATCTGGCAGTATTTGGTCAGATATTGGTATAAGTACTTATAGAATTTTTATGGGTTTTATTTTAGCAGTCATCATAGGAGTACCACTAGGAATCTTAGCCGGAACATTTAACTTTGCAGAGGCATTGATTCAACCATTTACAGAATTTTTAAGATATCTGCCAGTACCAGCATTTATACCATTGATTATGGTTTGGGTGGGTATTGAAGAATCAGCTAAGGTCACGATTATTTTTATTGGAACACTGTTTCAGTTAATTCCAATGGTTGCAGATAATGTAAGAAGCGTTCAAGATGACTTAATAAGTGCTGTTTATACATTAGGTGCTAACAAAAGAATAATTATCTTTAGAGTTATCATTCCGGCAATTGCCCCAAGAACTATGGACACTCTAAGAGTTATGATGGGATGGGCATGGACGTATTTGATTGTAGCAGAGATGGTTGCAGCTAATAGTGGACTTGGCTATAACATACTAAAAGCACAGCGCTATTTAAAAACAGAAGTAATCTTTGGTGGTATTTTAGTAATTGGTCTTCTTGGTTTGATTACAGATAGAACATTTTCAAAGTTAAACAAAAAACTCTTTCCTTGGTTTGAAGGAGGTCAATAAATGTTATTTAAAAAGAAAAAAATTATAAAAACTACGAATAA
>JBDMZA010000517.1:0-2957 GCA_039770155.1 Clostridiales bacterium | reverse complement strand
TTATTCATTGCTTTAGTTTTATCTTCTTTTATATATTTAGATTATAGTATTTATGGGACTTTACTTATTTTCATAATTTATTTTTTTATTGATAATAGAAAAAAATTATTTGTAGCACTATTGGTTTACTTATCGATTGGATTTATTGGTAATGATATAAGTTTATTAGGTTTATCATTCTCAAAACAAGGATTTGCAATATTAGCTTTACCAATTATATTTTTCAAGACTAATATAAATATATATTTTAATAAATATTTTTATTATTCATTTTATCCTATACACTTATTTGGATTATTATTATATATTAGAATAAAATAACAATTAAAAATATGTAAGAATATTTATTGGAGGAAGAGCTAGATGAAAAAAATAAAATTAGTTTTTGTGATTGCATTAGTTATTTTCAATCTTTCAGCTTGTGAAGAAGAAAAGTTAAATAAAACTAATAATAAGGATAGTTTAAAAATATATATGCTAAATTCTAAAAGAGATATTCAAGTATATTTAGAAGAAGCGGCTAAAAAATTTTCAAAATCAAATAAAGATATAGAAATAGAAATTATAACAACTAAAAAAGGAGAAAAACCATTTGAAAAATTATCTTCTATGTATTCTTCAGGTGAAGCACCTACAATTGCTATGTTAGATGGAAATGAGTTGAATAGCTTTAAAGAAAAAGCAGTGGATTTAACTGATGAAGATTGGGTAAATGATGCTAATTTTCTAGAAAGTTGTAAAATAGACAATAAAGTAATTGCATTTCCTTTTATGATTGAAGGATGTGGATTAATATACAATAAAAAGGTATTAGATAAAGCAAATATTGATCCTAGAAAAATAGATACAAGAAATAAATTAGAAATTGCATTGAAAAATATTCAAGAGACAGGTAATTCAGGATGTGTAATAGGTCAAATGGATTGGTCTTTAGGTGATAACTATAGTCTAACTTATCTTGCAAATAAATCAAAGAATATTAATGATATAACAAAATATAAGAATAAACTAAAAAATGGTGAAATAAAAATTTCTGAAGATGAAGATTTTATAAATATGATGTATACATTTACAATGATGAAAAAATATAATAAGGCAAAAGATGATCCAATGTCAGCTGATTATAATAAGTGTATAGAATATATTGCAAATGATGAAGTAGGATTCTATTTTCAGAGAAATTTTGTTTGGAGTGATATGGAAAGATTAAATTCAGATAAGGAAAATTTTGGTTTTATTCCAATGCCTATAAGTGATGATAGTTTAGATATAGCAAATAGTTCATTACAAGTAGGTATATCAAAATTTATTGTTTTAGATAAAGAATTAAGTGATATAAAAAAGCAAAAAGCTGCTAAAAAGTTTTTGAACTGGCTTGTTTATGATACAGAAGGACAAGAAATATTAATAAAAAGAGCTAAAATTATAATGGCATTTAAAAATGTAAAAATAGAACCAAATGATCCATTAGGAAAAGGAATAGTTAATTTTATTAAAGAAGAAAAAACTATTTTATATGGAGCCAACTTAGTACCATTAGATCATTGGAAAATGATTGGACCATCATATCAGAAATTTTTAATAGGTAAAAATACTTTAGAAAATGTAAGTCAAAGTATTGAAAAATATTGGAAAAATATAAATTAATGTGAATTAATTGTGAATATATAATTGACTATATTGAAAAAAAATGTAATTATAAATATAATGAATACAAATAAGGATAACCTAAAAATAATAACATTTTAGGTTATTTTTAATAATAAAAAATATATAAAATTAATTAATTGTTATGGAGAAATCATGAGAAAAATAGGAACATTTATGTTTAGATTAAGTGCTTTTTTTGCAATTATATTATTTGGAATAGGTTGTATACAAATTTATAATATTTTAAATTATGATGATAGTAAGGATAATGAAGAGAGTAGTAAGGAAAAAAATGAAATTAAAGAATTATTGGAACCTAAAAACTATAAAACATTAAACCATCCAATAAATGTCTTAATTATTGGTGGAGATGCTTTTGAGGAAAAGAATAAAAAAAATACAGATACTTTAATGTTAGCTAATTATAATCCGAAAAATTCACAAATTAATTTATTTTCAATACCAAGAGATACTTATGTTACTTATAATAACTATTCATATAAAATAAATTCTGTTTATGCAAAAGTTAATTCAGAGGATGTAGACTATAAAGGTAATGAAAAAGGTTGTATTGCTTTGAAAGAATTAGTTAGTGAGTTTTTAAATGTTAAAATAGATAATTATGTTTTTATAAGTGCGGATGTATTTAGCGATATAATTGATGAATTAGATGGGGTCGAATATAATATACCTTGTAGAATGATTTATCAAGACTTAGAGCAAGGATTAGATATTAATCTTAAAAAAGGAAAACAAAAACTAAATGGGAAACAAGCTGAAGGACTTGTAAGATTTAGAAAAGCTGTTTCACAATTCTATTCTAATAAAGAGGAATTTAATGAAGCATTCAATTATTATAATTTAAAATCTGATATTACAAGAATAGAAACTCAACAAAACTTTACAAAAGAGTTGATAAAACAAAAATCAAAGATCTCCTCAATATCAAAGATAGATGAACTTACTGAAATAGTTTTTGAAAAGCTATCTACTGATTTAAAATTAAGTATATTTACAGGAATAACAGTAAGAGCAAAAAATATAAATGCAGATACAATAAATAACTTTACACTTCATACAACTCCAATGGGTAATACAACAAATCTTTTACCAACTGAAAATGCCATAAATAATAAAACTAATGATATAATTAAAATAACAGATATTATAAGAGATTATTTTAGTACTGAAAAAAACCATAAATATTGAGTTTAGGCATAATCAAAAATTTCATAAGACAATTTTTTTCTGAAAATATCGATGGTTTAACGAATTTTCAAAAAAAGTTGACTAGTTTATTTTTTGAT
>JBDMZA010000516.1:0-3117 GCA_039770155.1 Clostridiales bacterium | reverse complement strand
TATAAATATATAACAATAATAGAGAAAAACAATATTGAATTCTATAAAATACACAAAATTATAACTTACTTATAACAATTAAATTACTAAAACAACACTATTTTAAGGATTGCCTAAAATATCTTTATATAAAAATGTGGAAACCTAGGGTCATCTAAAAAATAAGTTTACATTTTAAAATAATAAATCACAAGATTTTAGTGGTTTTCAGATTTTAAAAATGGGATATTATTTTTTAGGATTTCCTGAAATACATAATTCTTATTGAATATTTAGAATTAATTGTATAGGTGAAACTAAGTTTTTACTATATAAAGCATTATGTTAGGCTATTCCAATATATTGGAACTAACTTTGATTAGTATGTAAGAGGAGGTGAATGAATGAAAAAAACAGGGATGCAAAGAAAATACAGAGTGTGGTATAGATTAAAAGAAGATGGATCAAGAAGTTTTGATAATAAAGTTATTGAAATAGAAGCAGAAAAAGGTACTGAAGCTAGAAAATTGGTTGAAAACATGTATCCTGGGTGTAAAGCAACTAGTGTCTGGCTAATTAAAAAATAATGTAAGTTTTTGAAGCTATCAGAAAATAGAGGGCTTTGTGATTTTAATATAAAATGTCGAAGTTATTTTTTAGAGTTTGAAGCATAATCAAAATTTTATAAAACAATTTTTTAAAAAGTTGACTAGTTTAATTTTGATTTTGTAATAAAGAAAGTTTAGATATAGAGAAAAATTTAATTATGATCTTATCTGAATATAAGAATTGTGAAGGGAGATTTTTATATGACAAACAGTAATGAAGAAAATATGAATATTAAAAACAATTTAAGAAAATACAGAATATGGAAAAATATCACACAGGAGGATTTAGCAAGAGACCTAAAAATTTCTGTTAATCAACTCAGATTAATTGAGTGCCATAACAAATACCCAAAATATCAAATAAGATCGAGACTTTGCAAATATTTTGATGTAAGCCAGGATCAAATGTTTTTTTATAGCAAAGAAGAATAATTATTTAATTTAGAAAGAGCCAAAACTAAAAGTTATAGTTTTGGCTCTTTTTTTTGAAGTTCATTAATATTTATCAAAATCCTCATTATCTGAATCAAAATCAGTAAGTTTCTTATTATTTTTTTGATAATTATTTCTTGAATTGCTACTTCTATTATTATCTATAAGATGCATTAAACTTTCTTCATTTTCATCAATTAAAGTATTTATTTGTGTTTTTGTAGTATCTTTAAGATTAAATAGTTTAAGCTTTTCTTTTAATAACTCTGATTGGCTCAAAAGTTCTTCACCGGCAGCAGCAGTTTCTTCTGCTGTTGCAGAATTTGTTTGAGTTACTTGATAAATTTTATTTACTGAAGAATCTATATGTACAATGCTGTTAGCTTGATCATTAGAAGCTATTGCTATATTTTCTACAATGTTAGCAGTTTTTTCTACACTATTAACAATATTTTTTAAAGCGGAAGCCGTTTCGTTAGCTATTTTTGAACCACTAGATACTTTACTTATGGTATTTTCAATTAATTCAGTTGTTTCACTTGCAGCGTCAGCACTTCTTGCAGCTAGATTCCTTACTTCTTCAGCAACAACAGCAAAACCTTTCCCATGTTGTCCTGCTCTTGCAGCCTCAACAGCTGCATTTAGAGAAAGAATATTTGTTTGAAAAGCAATTTCATCTATTACTTTTATTATTTTAGATATGTTTGCAGAGGATTCATTTATTGTATTCATTGCTTCTAACATATCATTCATTCTTGAATCACCTAAAAGTGCATTTTTCTTTGCATCATCTGATAGTTTTTTTGCATCATTGGCATTGGAAGCATTTTTTGATGTTTGCTCCTGTATTTCTGTTATTGAAGTTTTTAGAGTTTCTATGGAAGTTGATTGTTCCATAGCACCTTGAGATAATTGTTGGCTGGAATCAGAAAGTTGCTTTGCACTAAAAATAAATTGATCAGAAGATGCTCCCATATCTGATAATATCCTGTTGAAATTGTCTATAATGTTGTCCAAAGCTTTTTTTACTATATTAAAATCGCCTTTATATTCCTTTTCAACTTCTAAATCGAGATTAGATTGAGATAATTTGTTTAAAATATCTGATATGTCACTTAACATATTTTTGACATAGGACATGGATTTTGTTAAAAGCTGATTTAATTCATAGAATATTTCATAATCTTCTTGTGTATATTGATCAGGAAGATTTACATGATAATTAAAATCTAAATATCCTTCAGATATTTTATTAAGATTATTTCTAAGATTTTTGGTTTCGATATTTTTAAATTCATTTTTGTGGTTTGTTGCAGTAACATCAGTTAGTACTAATGTATATGAAAGTACTTCTCCTGTTAATGTCTTTATTTCATTACAGTTTATTTCGAAAATTTTATTATTTATTATTTGTTGGGGTATTTCTTTATTATTTTTATAGCATTCTATTGTGCAATTTTCTGTTGCACAGTTTATTCCATCAATGTTATTGCAATTCTTACCTAAAATATCTGATTCTGGCATATCGACTAGTTTTATAAAACTATCATTTACAAGAGTCCAGCACTTATTTAGGTCTACAACACAAAATGGTATCGGTATACTATTTAATATTTGTTTAAAATAGTGTGCTTTCAAAACAACAATTTCAAATGCTTCATAAATAGGTGCAAATTGTTTATCTTTTGGTATAATAATTTCAATATTTTTTTCATCTTTGGATATTTTTTTTGATATTGTTGATAGTTCTTCAATAATATTTTTAAATGTGTTGAAAATTAGAAATATTATTAAAACTGAGAAAGAAATTATTAAAATTTGGGAGATTAATATAATAGTTTCAACTTTACTCATGTTAGATATTGCTGCTTCTTTTTCTTCTTCCACATGAATTTCTATTGTTTCACCTATAATATCAAGATTAGTTCTTAAATTTTCAAATTCAGTATCTAGTTTTTTGAAATCTTTTAAAGAATAATTACCATCTTTTAAATATTTTGAAGCATTAATTATCCAGGTGTTATATCCTTTAATAAAATCATCAAAATAAGAAGATATAGTAATACCTTCTATTTGCTTATTTAAAAAGTGTTTATTG
>JBDMZA010000515.1:0-10278 GCA_039770155.1 Clostridiales bacterium | reverse complement strand
TAAAATGATAATTGACTATATCTATGATATAGTCCCAGTTGTTAAACCACAACTTGCTTATTATGAAATGTATGGAATAGATGGAATGAAGGCTTTTCAAGAAACTGTTGATTATGCGAAGTCAAAAGGATTATTAGTTATAGCAGATGGAAAAAGAAATGATATAGGATCAACTTCAAAAGCTTATTCTGATGCATTTTTGGGAAGAGTGAGTTTAGAAAATAATAAAAAAATTCCAATCTATGATGTGGATTGCTTAACTGTTAATCCTTATCTAGGAATAGACGGGATTAGACCTTTTATAGATGATTGTATTGAGTATAATAAGGGAATTTTTGTTTTGCTTAAAACATCAAACAAATCATCTGGTCAATTACAAGATATTGAAACTAAAAGTGGGAAAAAGAATTATGAATTAATCGCAGAACTGATAGATTCATGGGGTCAAGAAACAATTGGACAAAATAATTATAGTAGTATAGGAGCGGTTGTGGGAGCAACTTACCCAAATGAGGCTAAAGCATTAAGAAAAATATTGAAAAATGCTTATATTCTTGTACCTGGTTATGGTTTTCAGGGTGGAAGTGCAAAAGATGTTGTGGAGTCTTTTAATAATGATGGATTAGGTGCTATAGTAAATGCTTCTAGAAGTATTATGTGTGCGTATAAATCTGAATTATTTAAGGATAAAATTCCTGAAGATAAATTTTTTGAAGCTTCAAGGGCAGAAGCTTTAAGAATGAGAGATGATATTATGAATGAATTGAGATAATTAAAAAATATTAGATTTTTTATATTTAAAAGCTACTAGTATACAGGCAAATTATTAATATAACTTATAGAATATTTAATGGTCTGGATTGTATATGCATGCAATGATTTTTTTAAATATCTCAAAGGGATAACCAAAAAATAAATCCATATTTTAAGATAATAAATCATACGATTTTAGTGATTTTCAGATTTTAAAATGTGACATTATTTTTTAGGAATTTCCTAAATAGAAAGAAATAGGAGTGATTTATTTAATGAAAGTAATACTTGTACTTGAAGATGGAACTGTATTTCATGGGAAGAGTTTTGGAGCTGTTGGAGAAGTTTTGGGTGAAATTGTTTTTAATACTGGAATGACAGGATATCAAGAGGTTATGACTGATCCATCATATAGTGGACAAATTGTTACCATGACATATCCGCTAATAGGTAATTATGGTATAAATCATGAAGATAATGAGTCGAAAAAACCTCAAGTAAAAGGTTTTATTGTAAGAGAGAATTGTAATTTTCCAAGTAACTGGAGATCAGAGGAGACTTTAGATAATTTCTTAAAAAGACACAATATTTTTGGTTTGTATGATATAGATACAAGATCACTAACGAGAATTCTTAGAGAAAAAGGTACAATGAGAGGATTATTAACAAATAAATCAGATTTTAATTTTGAAGATAGAAAAAATGAAATCTTAGAATATAAAATTAAAAATCCTGTTGGAGAAGTTACTACAAAAAAAGTTTTACATTATAGTGGAATAGGAAAAAAAATTGTTCTAATTGATTATGGATTAAAGAGAAATATTGTTGAATCATTGTTGAAAAGAGGTTGTGATGTTTATGTTGTGCCTTCATATTCAAAATATGAAGATATTTTAAAAATAAAACCTGATGGAATAATGTTATCAAATGGTCCTGGTGATCCGGTTGATTGTGTTGAAGAAATAAAAGTAATAAGAAAACTCATGGGTAAAATACCTATATTTGGTATATGCTTAGGGCACCAACTTACAGCACTTGCAAATGGTGCTAGAAGTGAAAAATTAAAATATGGACACAGAGGATGTAATCATCCAGTAAAGGACTTAGATAAAAATATTACTTATATTACTTCTCAAAATCATGGTTATACAATAGTAAAAGATAGTTTAGACAAAAATAAAATGGAAATCAGTCACATAAATATGAACGATGATACTGTTGAAGGTATTAATTATAAAAATACATCTGTATTTACAGTGCAATTTCATCCAGAAGCTTCACCTGGACCTATGGATACAGCATATTTATTTGACAAATTTATTGATATGATTAATAAAATGAAAAATTTAAATGAGGTGAACTTAGATAATGCCAAGGCGCAATGATGTAAAAAGAGTTTTAGTTATAGGTTCTGGACCTATTATTATAGGACAAGCAGCTGAATTTGATTATGCTGGAACACAGGCATGCCAGGCTTTGAAAGAAGAAGGGATTGAAGTAATTTTAGTAAATAGCAATCCGGCGACTATTATGACAGATACAAATATAGCAGATAAAGTTTATATTGAACCTTTAACAGTTGAAATAGTAAAAAAAATAATTTCAAAAGAAAAACCTGATAGCATTTTACCAACACTGGGTGGGCAGACTGGATTGAACCTGGCAATGGAAATTTCTGAATCGGGTTTTTTAGAAGAAACAGGAATAAAACTTTTGGGAACAAATACAGATTCTATAAAAAGAGCAGAAGATAGACAAGAATTTAAAAATACAATGGAAAGTATTAATGAACCATGTATTGCAAGTGAAGTTGTAAATACAATAGAAGAAGCTGTTAATTTTTCAAATGAAATAGGTTATCCTGTTATTGTAAGACCTGCATATACTTTAGGAGGTACTGGAGGAGGTATTGCATATAATGAAAAAGAATTACGTGAAATTGGGGGACATGGTTTAAGATTAAGTAGAGTAAAACAAGCATTGATAGAAAAATGTATTTCAGGATGGAAAGAAGTAGAATACGAAGTTATGAGAGATAGTAAGGGAAATGTTATAACAGTTTGTAATATGGAAAATATTGACCCTGTTGGAGTGCATACTGGTGATAGTGTAGTGGTTGCACCTTCTCAAACATTGACAGATAAAGAATATCAAATGCTTAGAACTGCTTCTTTGAATATTATTTCTGAACTTAAAATAGAGGGAGGATGTAATGTACAATTTGCATTAAATCCCTATAGTTTTGAATATGCAGTAATTGAAGTTAATCCAAGAGTAAGCAGATCATCAGCACTTGCTTCTAAAGCAACAGGGTATCCTATAGCAAGAGTTGCAACAAAGATTTCAATTGGTTATGGGTTAGATGAAATTAAAAATGAAGTGACAGGAAAGACATATGCATGTTTTGAACCAACACTGGATTATTTAGTTGTTAAAATTCCTAAATGGCCTTTTGATAAATTTGTAAAAGCTAAAAAAACTTTGGGAACTCAGATGAAAGCAACAGGAGAAGTAATGTCAATTAGTAATTCTTTTGAAAGTGCATTTATGAAGGCTATAAGGTCTTTAGAACTTGGAAGATTAACTTTGGAACAAGATAAGTACTCTAAATTATCAGATGAAGAAATATTTGATAAAATAACTGATATAGATGATGAGAGACTTTTTGTTTTAGCAGAAGTTATACGAAGGGGTAAGACTATTGAAAAAATAAATGAAATAACAAAGATAGACTTATTTTTTTTGGACAAAATCAGAAATATTGTAAAAATGGAAGAATTACTAAAAATAACTGATATTTGTAAAATTGATAAAGAATTATTAATAAAAGTAAAAAAAATGGGATTCACTGATGAAGTTATTGCGAACTTTGTTAAATGTAATGAAAAAGATATATATGATCTGAGATTAAAGTATAATATATTACCTGTTTTTAAAATGGTTGATACTTGTGCAGCTGAGTTTGAGGCAGTATCACCTTATTATTATTCAACTTATGATAGTGAATGTGAAGTCAAAAAATCTGATAAAGAAAAGGTATTGGTAATTGGTTCTGGACCAATACGAATAGGTCAGGGAATAGAATTTGATTATTGTTCGGTTCACTCTGTCTGGGCTTTAAAGGAACAAGGCTATGAAACAGTTATTGCAAATAATAATCCTGAAACTGTAAGTACAGATTTTGATACATCGGATAGATTATATTTTGAGCCTTTAACAAGAGAAGATGTTAGAAATATTGTTGAGAAAGAAAAACCAGTAGGAGCGATTGTTCAATTTGGTGGACAAACAGCTATAAAACTTATAAAAGCATTAGATGATATGGGTGTAAAAATATTGGGAACTTCACCACAAGATGTAGATTCAGCTGAAGATAGAGAAAAATTTGATGAAATACTTGAGAAGCTAGATATACCAAGACCAAAAGGAAAAACTGTATTTAAATTAGATGAAGCAATTAAAGTGGCCAATGAATTGGGCTATCCTGTTCTTGTAAGACCATCTTATGTATTGGGTGGACAAGGAATGGAGATAGCATTTAGTGATAAAGATATAATTGAGTTTATGGAAATTATAAATATAAATAAACAAGAACACCCGATTTTAGTTGATAAATACATGATGGGAAAAGAATTAGAAGTGGATGCAATATGTGACGGTGAAGATATTTTAATTCCAGGAATAATGGAACATTTAGAAAGAGCTGGAGTACATTCTGGTGATAGTATTTCTATATATCCAACTCAGAAGGTTGACCATGATGTAAAAGATACTTTAGTTGATTATACTAAAAAATTATCTAAGGAATTAAAAATTATAGGATTAATAAATATTCAGTATGTTTTATATAATAAAACAGTTTATGTTATAGAAGTTAATCCAAGATCAAGTAGAACAGTACCATATATAAGCAAAGTTACAGGTATTCCTATGGTTGATATTGCAACTAAAGTAATGACAGGAAAAAAACTTTCAGATTTCAAATACAAAACAGGCTTATACAAGGAATCTGAGTATGTTGCTGTTAAAGTGCCTGTTTTTTCTTTTGAGAAATTACATGATGTTGATATTAGTCTAGGACCAGAAATGAAATCAACAGGTGAGGTGTTGGGAATTGCCAAAACAAGTTCAGAAGCTCTTCTAAAAGGTATGATTGCTTCAGGAATAGGTATACCAAAAGAAAAAGGTGGAGTTTTGATGACTGTAAGGGATTCTGATAAAGTTGAACTCATAAAAATTGCAGAAGGTTTTGAAAAACAGGGATTTACCCTTTATGCAACAGGTAGAACAGCTCATGTATTAAACACATATGGTATTGCTACAAATGTTGTTAAGAGGATTGAAGATAATTCTCCTAATATTTTAGATCTGCTAGATTCAGGAAAAATAACAATTATTATAAATACACCAACAAAGGGGAGAAAGCCTGAAAGAGATGGATTTAAGATAAGAAGAAAAGCAGTAGAGTCATCAATACCATGTTTAACATCATTAGATACTGCAAAAGCTATGTTAGAGTGTATTGAACTAGGTAAAAATGAAAGTGAATTAGAGGTTTTAAATTTAAGTATATTTGATTAAGGGGCATAGATTATGGCAAGGAAATTTACAGGATATGTAATTGATAATGAGATATTGGCAAAAGATATTTTCAGATTAAAGATTGAATCTGATAGTCTCACGCAAATAGCTAACGTGGGTCAATTTGTGAATATAAAATGTTCAAATGGTTTGGAACACTTACTTAGAAGACCTATTAGCTTAATGGATGTAGATAAGGAAAATGGTACATTTGATTTAGGTTTTCAAGTTAAAGGAGAAGGTACAAAATTTCTTTCTGAAAAGAAAAAAGGAGATTCATTAGATATAATTGGTCCATCTGGAAATTATTTTGATTTGAATAGTGATTATAAGAAAGTAGCAATAATTGGTGGAGGAATCGGAGTTTTTCCACTATACTACTTACTAAAAAATTTAAAATCTTGTAAAAAAGATGTTTTTCTGGGTTTTAGGCAAAAACAATATGTAATTATGGAAGATGAATTTAAGATGTTTTCTGATGATTTATATATTGGTACAGATGATGGAAGCTATGGATATAAAGGGTTTATAATAAACTATTTTAAAATGATGCTGGAAAAAAACAGATATGATATAATATATGCTTGTGGCCCAACGCTTATGTTAAAGGGAATTTCTAATTTAGCAAAAGACTTTAATATTAATTGCCAGATATCTCTGGAACAAAGAATGGGGTGTGGAATAGGAGCATGTTTGGTGTGTGCATGTAAAATAAAGATGGGGAAACAATGGGAGTACAAACATGTTTGTAAGGATGGACCAGTATTTTGGAGTGATGAGGTGATATTTGATGAGTAATGTTAAATTAGAAACCGAAATTTGTGGAGTTAAATTTAAAAATCCTGTTATTGCAGCATCAGGTACTTTCGGATTTGGAAAAGAATTTGGTGACTTTATAGATTTAAATTTGCTGGGAGGTATATCAGTTAAAGGTATTACAGTAGAAAAAAGGGATGGAAATCCACCTCCTAGGATAGCTGAAACACCTTCAGGAATTTTAAATAGTGTTGGACTTCAAAATCCTGGACTTGATAAATTTATAAAAAAAGAAATTCCATTTTTAAATAATTTTGATACAAAAACTATTGTAAATATTTCTGGTAATTTAATTGAAGATTATTGCATAATTGCAGAAAAATTAAGTAGTGAGAAAATAGATATGTTAGAATTAAATGTGTCATGTCCAAATGTGAAAAAGGGTTGCCTTCAATTTGGAAATAGTGCTAATGGAATTTATGATATTGTAAGTAAGGTGAAAAAATATTGTAAACAGCCATTAATTGTAAAATTAACTCCGAATGTTACAGATATTAAAGAAATTGCATTATCTGCGCAAGAAGCAGGAGCAGATGCTATATCTTTAATTAACACATTACTGGGAATGGCTATTGATATTAATACCAAAAAACCTATTTTAAAAAATAATTTTGGTGGACTTTCAGGTCCTGCGATTAAACCTATTGCATTAAGAATGACTTATGAAGTTGCAAACTCAGTCAATATTCCTGTTATTGGTATGGGGGGGATTGTAAGTGGAGATGATGCTATAGAATTTTTATTAGCAGGTGCTAGTGCTGTTATGGTTGGAACATATAATTTTGTTACACCAACTGCTTGTATTGATGTCTTACATGAAATTGAAAGTTACTTGGAAAATAAAGGATATAATTCTATTCATGATATAATTGGTAAATTGGAATTAAATTATGAGAAGGGCGGATGTGAAATATGAAAACAAGAATCATACTTGTTAGACATGCAGAAGCTGAAGGAAATTATAAAAGACTTTTTCATGGTTGGTCTGATGGTGGAATAACAAAAAAAGGACATATGCAGGCAGTACTTGCTGCTGAAAAATTAAAAGAATATAAAATTGACAGGATTTTTTCCAGCCCATTATTGAGAACGATGCAAACCGCAGGATACATAGCTAAAATAAAAAATATTCAAATAAAAAAAGATGATCGTTTAAAAGAAATTAATGGTGGAGATTGGGAAGGGCAAAGATGGGATGAATTATCATATAAATGGCCAAAGGAATATGATACATGGGAAAATAAACCTCATATTCACCAAATGCCAAATGGTGAATCAATGAATGAATTTTATAGTAGAATTAAGTCAGTAATAGATGATTTAGTTACAAATAATAAGGGTGAAAATATATGTGTTTTTACTCATGGTACGGTTATTAAAGCTTTAATGTGTTATTTTTATGGTTATAGTTTAGAAAAAATGATTATAGTACGGTGGTTTGATAATACTGCAATAAGTATAGTGGATTTTAGTGATAATGGTATAAAAGTTATAGTAGAGGGAAATGATGATCATTTAGAAGACGAAAATAAAACAGTTATAAATCAAGAGTGGTGGAATGAATATATAGAGAAACATAAAAAAATTACTAGTGAAACTGAATAAGGCATTATTAAAAATTTTATGAACGACTTTTTTTAAAGTTGACTAGTTTATTTTTTTGATTTTGTCTAAAATATTGTGAGGTGTTATAGATTTGAAATATAAAGATAGAGTTGTAGAAATGCTTTTTAATACAAATGCTTTTAGAGTTGCACCAAAAGATGAGCCTTTTTGGTATGCATCTTGTGAAGTAGGACCTTTTTATATAAATACACATTTTCTATATGGAAGTGAAAAAGAGGCTTCTAAATTATTAGAAATAATAGATAATGTTAAAGATGATATTTTTAATTGTCCTAAGACAATTTTAAATTTTGTTAAGGAAAACTATAATAATAATGATTTATATAGAGAATTAATTAATATAGCATTAGATTATATAAAAAGAAATGTTAATCTTAAAAATATAGAATATATTTCAGGTGGAGAAAGAAGAGATTGGTTTTTTTCTTTAATAATTGCTGATTTATTGGATATGAAACACATAACTATATATAAAAATAAAAAGATAATAATAACTTATAAAGGACATTTAGAAAATGTAAGTGATTTAGAAAACAAGAAGGTGTTTCATATTGCTGACTTAATAACTAAAGCTTCAAGTTATAAGAGTGTGTGGATACCTGCAATAAAAGAAAATAATGGTACTATAAACAATAGTTTAGTAATTGTGGATAGAAATCAGGGTGGATATGAAGTTTTAGAAGAAGAAGGGATTAATTCTCATTGTTTAATAAAAGTAGATAATGAATTTTTTAATAGAGCAAAAAATCAAAAACTTATAACAGATAGTCAAAAAGATTTTATTTTAGAATATTTAAAAAATCCAAAAGAAACAATGGAAAATTTTTTAAAAGAGAATCCTGAATTTTTGAAAAATGCTTTAAGAGCAGGAGATATAAAAATTAAACTAAGAGCAAAACAATGCATAGAGAAAAAGATTTACAGAATATCAAATTGATGACATGTATATGAAATGGTGGTTAACATGAAAAAAGATATAATTTCAAATGAAGAAAAAGAAACTATGGAGTATTTTATTGAAAATGTAAAAAAAATTAATAAGACAGATGAATATAAAAATGTAACTAAAAAAAAATATTTTATTGAGACTTTTGGATGTCAAATGAATGAAAATGATTCTGAGAAATTAGCTGGAATGCTTATAAAAATGGGATATATTAAATCAGATAATAAGGAAGATTCTCAACTTATTATTTTTAATACTTGTTGTATTAGAGAAAATGCTGAAGATAAAGTATATGGACATTTGGGTGCATTAAAAAAATATAAAATAGATAATCCAGAAGTAATTATTGCATTATGTGGTTGCATGATGCAGCAAGAAGAAATTGTTAAATATATATATAATACTTTTAGACATGTAGATATAATTTTTGGTACGCATAATATACATATGTTAGCTAAATATATCTTTGAGATATTTGAGGGTCAAGAGAGAATATTGGATATATGGGATTTAGAAGGTGTTGTTGTTGAAGGTTTGCCTTTTGAAAGAAATGATAATATAAAAGCATGGGTTTCTGTTATGTATGGCTGTAACAATTTTTGTACATATTGTATTGTTCCCTATGTAAGAGGAAGAGAAAGAAGTAGAGAAGTAAAAGAAATTATTGAAGAAGTTAATGAGTTGGCAAAAAAAGGATATAAAGAAATAACTTTACTTGGACAAAATGTAAATTCTTATGGTAAAGATTTAGATTATAATATAAGTTTTGCTAATCTTTTGTATTTAATAAATGATATAAAGGGGATTGAGAGAATAAGATTTATTACATCACATCCTAAAGATATGTCAGATGAGTTGATTAAAGCAATAAAAGAATGTACTAAAGTGTGTAAAAGCTTACATCTTCCATTTCAAGCAGGAAGCACAAAGGTATTAAAAGAAATGAACAGAGTTTATACAAAAGAAAGTTACTTAAAACTAATAGAAAAAGTAAAAAATGAAATTCCCAATATATCAATAACTACAGATATTATAGTTGGATTTCCGGGAGAGATGGAGAAAGATTTTTTAGATACTTTAGATATTGTAAAAAGAGTAAGGTTTGACTCGGCTTATACGTTTTTATATTCAAAAAGAACTGGAACAAAAGCGGCATTAAGGAAGGATCAAATTTCAGATAAAGATAAGAAAAAAAGATTTAATGAATTATTAAAAATCCAAAATGAAATTAGTAATGAAATAAATCGTAGTTATCTAAATAAAACTGTTAAAGTATTAGTTGAAGGTAAAAGTAAGAATAATCCCGAAATGTACACAGGCAGAACTGATTCGAATAAAGTTATAAATTTTAAAGGTGAAAATAGTTTAGTTGGCAAAATTATTAAAGTAAATGTAAATAGTTTTCAAACCTGGTCTTTAAAGGGAGAGATAATTTAAAAGATCAAATCTTTGAGAATCACTAGAAATATGTGATTCTCATTTTAGGATGACAATTAATTTATAGCTTGAGTTACTGGAGGCTGGGTTGGTATTGGTGTAATTGTTGGTAATTGTTC
>JBDMZA010000514.1:0-2811 GCA_039770155.1 Clostridiales bacterium | reverse complement strand
TTTACTACACAGAGTATAGCCACCCATATCAGGGAGCATTATATCCAATATTACTAATTGGAATTTATTTTTGTTTAATAAAGAAATTGCTTCATTTGCATTATATGCTTTTGTACTTGTAAATCCCTCATTTTTAAAATATATTTCAACAATTTTAGCAATTTCTCTATCATCATCAACAATCAATATATGTGTAATAAAAACACCTCCAATTAGCTCTATTTTTATAAAATGTACTTTATCATTTTACTTTTTATAAACATTACTTTCAACTTTTCTTAATATAAATAATCCATAAATTAATAAAGGAACTGACAAAACTAAATTAAAAATAAATACATTCCATGTTAAGTCTTTTGTTAAATCAAATGTACTATTATTATCAATTTGCCCTAGACATGCAACTAAATCAAAAATTGCATGTACAATAATTACAGGCCAAATAGAATCATTTCTAAGCATACAAGTTGCAAAAATGATTCCAAAAACTGCTGAATATATTAATTGTGAAAGTGAATAAATTAAATCTGCCCTACCAGAAAATAAGTTAAATAAATGAAGAATCCCAAAAATTGAACTGGCTATAATAACTGAAAAATAAATACCTTTTTTTGAATTGCCCCATTTTTTTATAAATAGTGTAGTAATAAAACCCCTAAAAATTGTTTCTTCAACAAATCCAGTTGATATAAATAATAAAATATATACAATTATCAGAAAAAAATCTTGCTTTATACCAGTCGAAACACTTATATATTCAAAAAACATAACAGCCGATATTAATAATAATGGCCAAAAAAGAACAAGGTTCTTCCACTCTTTAAATTTCTTTATTTTGGCTTCTTCCTGTATACCTAAATAAAATATAAATATTACTATAATGATAGTTGCCAATCCCTGCATTACTATTCCTTGAAGATAATTTGAAATTTGATTATTAAAATATTTTTCAAAAAAAGCATTAATCTTTACTTCTGTAAGTAAAGATACTAAAAACATTACTATTATTGATGAAAGTATAGGATACTTTAAAACTTGATTTTTTAAATTCATAAAAAAAACCCTTTCTACAATTTTTATTTTATATTGTACATATATTTAAAAAATCATGTTTTAAATTTATCTTATTAATTTTTAAGAAATCTTAAGTTTTATAAAAAAGTACAATTAGGAATAGTCCGAAAATAAATAGCTTACTTACAATTAGAAGCTGTATTCATGAATTAAATAATTTTTTGGCTCTTATCAGGTTTTGGACTGATAAACAATTAAGAAACTAATGAACTCAATAATGAGCCAAGTAATCCTTTTCCTCGTACTTTTGAATTATAAACAAATTCAAAGAAACCAAGATATAAAGGCAATTTTTCCTGCGATATTCCTCTATGAGGTCTTAGCCAAGACCGTAAAAGAGACCAAACACCCTCAATTGTATTTACATGAATTTCACAAAAACCGTCATTATCTTCATCACGAGCAAATTCCCCATTACCATGATTTACACTCTTATGTAAAAATCCCCATTCTACCAATCTATTGTAAATTACATATTCATCAGTAAAAATAAGTGTTCCAAGCTCTACTGATGATTTAATAATTGGTTTTATGGTTTTTTGCTTAACATTTTCTAACATGCTAATTGCAAGTTCTCCACTTCTTTGTATCATTCCAAATACTGGAGGTTTTTCTTTTTCTAATGTTCCACGTCCTCTTGAACATCTTAGTCTGTTTCTTCTTGATTTTCGCCCTTTTTTTCAACCTTACTTGGTTGTCTTTTATGACCTGCAACAATATAGACTTCATCAAACTCAACTTCACCTTTGAGAATTACTTCAGGCTTTTTAATCACTATACCTTCACGTAATTGTGTAGTCATTTCCTGGACATCACTTGTACATAATTGTACATAATTGAACTTAGCGCACTGCGTGCGAGCTTTTCACTTTTAGTATATAACTAATCAATACAAATATAAGTCCTTGTACCATTATCACACATAGGACACTCTAATACAGGAACACACTCTCTATCAGAGGTCTTAGTTCTTTTCTTTGTCCAACTATAATTAACATCAACGATTATTTCATCTACTTCATTTTTAAATTTACATTTCGAACATTGATAATTGTAGTACCTTACTGGTCCGTCGAACGGAAGGTACTCCTCCTCTATCTCGTTTTTCATAATATCCTCTTTTTGCTCTTTCAAGCTCATCATATATCACCCAATATTTCGGATGCCATATTATAGAAAGCTCCATCTCTCCTCCACAACAACTACATATAAATGGATCTTTCCCACACCCTTTTTTATATCTTTCTCTATAATTTAATCTTTCTACTATCTCATATACATCTTTTATTCTACCTTTTATCTTTTTTACACATTCCTTTATTTTCTCTCTCCATGTTTTTAAGTTTTTGCTCGCTTGTATACCATAATATCTAACTCTTTGAAAGCCTTTGGGTAGTATATGTTGTGCCATCCTACCTATAAATCTCATCACATCTACTGTTGTTACCTCCATCTTTTTGCTTACATGCTCTCAATAACAATACTTTACTTTATTATTAATATATTCTAAAATTCTTTTTACACTTATTGGTGGTGAAGCAATATACTTCGCTAAATATTTTGCTAATCCACTACCATCTCTTGGAGCCTCTCCTTTACTTATACTTGCTACAAATCCTTTTGGATATTTTATCTTCATTTCCTCTATTATTTTTACCATCTCAGCTGTCCTTATTTCTCTTTCCATCATCTCAAATAAATATTCCTGCCACTTCATATGCAACATATCAAATGGTA
>JBDMZA010000513.1:0-2571 GCA_039770155.1 Clostridiales bacterium | reverse complement strand
TAATAACCTTTTTTTGTTATGTTTTTTAGATATCCCTAAAAGAAGCTCTAAAAAGAACCCTAAAAATAATCCAAAAAATAATACAAAAATCTTTTTGTCTGAAGTTCGCTTAAATCATGCGAATTCATACTCGAGAATTAGAGTTTATTTTTTGATTATGCCTAATATGATTCAAGACTTTCACTTAAGCTTTCTAGAAAGGTTGGACTAGCTACTGCTGCACCAAAAAACACCACTGAAACTATTGCAATAATTATAAAAATTAATGATAATGTACCAAGACATAAACCTGTAACTGCTAAAGGTTTTCCATTATCGTCTAATCTGTTGATTTGCTTTAATGATATGATACCTGTAATTATTGAAATTATAGCTAAAATAGCTGCTACAATTAATAATGGAAGTCCAGCTATGCAACAACAAGTTGAAAAAAATATACCTATAATCATTGATAATAGCGTCAATATACCTGTTACTAAAGATGCAATTGAAAGTACATTTGTTCTTCTTTTGAAATCACCGTTTTCTTGGTAAATGTCATCAAAAGGTTTTCCACAGTTAACACAATTTAAATTCTGATTATCATTTTCGTAATTACAATTACTACATTGTTTCATAATATACTCCCCCATTTAAAATAAATTTGTAACATAAGGCAGAATTAAAAAATAAACTAGTCAACTTTTTTTGAAAATTCGTTAAACTATAGATATTTTCAGAAAAAAATTGTCTTATGAAATTTTTGATTATGCCTAATGGACTAAAGCAATAAATGCCTATCTGTATTGATAGACAAATTCCATAATATCAATAGTTACTATAACTGTAATCATAAGTATTTGTGATTTTAAAAATATGAATTTATCAATTTTAAAAATAATTAAATATAATCTTAGAATACATTGAAATAATAAAAATAAATAAAATAAAACAGCTGAAAATTTCATTTGTATTGCTTTTATAAAATCAAAATTACTCATGTATATAAACGTTCTTGTAAATCTACATGTTAAACAATCATAGCCTGTATTAACTTTGAATTTACAAGGTTTATCAAGTTCATGATAATAACCTAAAACATTAAATTTGGACATATAACCATTTGTTTCCATGAAAAAAGAAGCTAATATTGGAATAAAACAAAGGATTAAAATGAGAATATTTAACACTTTTAGATTTAATGCATTTATTCTTTGACTTTCAATTGACATAATACTATTCCTTAAAAAAATAAATTACTAAGAGATAAAAATTAATAATCTGTTATTCTAAATTCTCCTAATAATGAAAGTCTATCACATAATGATAAATGAAGTCAATGTATTATAAAAAAATAAGAAGGGTTGTTTTTTTATGTGACTTTAAGGTTTGTGACAGATGAAATAATATTTTGAAAAATTAAGAATTAATATGATTTGCTTAAAACAAAAATTAATTTGTTTATTAAATAATTCAATAAAAATCATGTAAAAAATTATTTTATTATATAATTTTATAAAAAACTTGAATAGGGTATATATTATGATAATATATCAATAAACAAAGAAATTAAAGAAGTAATTAATATATGGAATTTTGAATATTAGGAGGTTAAAACATGTTGGATTATAAATCAAAGTCAATTAAACAAACATTAAAGAACCATGTAGTTATATTAAGCTTTTTTATCGCAACTTTTTGGTTAGTAGAAATTTTAGATTTTATAGGAAATGATTGGCTAGAAATATATGGAGTTCGTCCAAGAGAAATATCTGGACTTTATGGTATTATTTTTGCACCTTTTCTCCATGGAAGTTTTTTTCATCTTGCTAGTAATACAATACCATTTTTGATTTTAGGATGGATAGTTTTAATTAGAGGTACATTTAAATTTGTAACAGTTTACATAATAAGTATGTTAACATCGGGTTTGGGTATCTGGTTTATTGGAAATTCTAATTCTGTACATATAGGAGTAAGTGGAATTATATTTGGTTTTTTTGGATATATTCTTTTTAGTGCTTGGTTTGAAAAAAGCTTAAAATCTATCATTTTTTCTATAATAGTAATAGTATTATATGGAGGATTTATTATTGGTATAATTCCAGGAAATGCTGGGGTATCGTGGGAAGGTCACCTTTTTGGTTTTTTGGGAGGAATATTATCAGCTAAATTACTTGCAAATTACAAAAAATAATATAACATTATTCTAAAATCCATTGCAATTTAATTCTACCTGAATGTAATAATTAATAAAAAAATTGAGTATGAGGTAGAATCAAAAAATAAAATAGTCAACTTTTTTTGAAAATTCGTTAAAGCATTGATATTTTCAGAAAAAAATTGTCTTATGAAATTTTTGATTATGCCTAAATATCTTAGTTTATCTAATTAAATTTCTGAAAATTTATTAACTAGAGACATAAAAAAATAAATCTACATTTTAAAGTAATCAAGCATAAAGTTTTAGTGAGTCTTAGATATTAAAATGTGATAATATGAGAATTTATATAATTTTGAATATTGAAGTAATATATTATGGAAATAAATGTATGCAAAAATAAAATGATGGAATATGTAAATATAAAAAAT
>JBDMZA010000512.1:0-11442 GCA_039770155.1 Clostridiales bacterium | reverse complement strand
TTAAGTAAAAATAGTGTTATTAATACTTATAGTAGTTATTTAAGTTATATTGACTCAATTTATAATATTATTGCAGGAGCTATTTTTAGAAGAATTTAAAAAGGAGCATTTTATAATAAATAGGGACAGCCAAAAAATAAATCTACATTTTAAAATAATGAATCACATGATTTTAGTGATTTTCAGAGTTTTTAAATATGATATCAAGAGTTTTTTAGATTCTATAATAACAGGTGTGTTTTAAAGTCAATATGTTAATTACAGGTAAAGTATAAAATATGTTCAAACAATATATGAGTGAGGGATAGTCAAAAAATGAATTTACATTTTAAAATGATGAATCAGTTGATTTTAGGGATTTTCAGAGTTTAAAAGTGTGATATTATTTTTTAGAGTTTCCTAATTATATAAAAATAGGAACATAAAATATATTTATTGTAATGTATATTTGAGTTTGAAGCACCCTTTTTATGGCATATTAAATCTTTAATATCCAAAAGCATACTAATTATTTAGTATAGATTTAGTATGTTTTGAGTGAATTCTAGATGAAGAAAATTCAATAGTTTCATAAAGCAACTTTTTTTCTAAAAATGTTAATGATTTAAAGAATTTTAGGAAAAAGTTGACTAGGTTATTTTTTGATTCTGTAATATAAAAATTTATACTATTAATTTTTATATTGGCAATATATTTTTTTATTTTGAAGTTATAAATATAATTAATTTTGGACATATAAGTTTAAAAAGTGATTTTATTTTGATATATTTGATATGGATGGGTAGAAAATATTCGGGAGGGATTCTAGATGAGGTTTTTTAATTCTATGGATATAGAAAAACTAAAAGGTATATTTCATATATTACCTGAATTTTTTGATAGGGATAATAACAAAGAGGTTTTATCCTATACCTTAGGAGCAACATTATATACTCCAGCGACAAAAGTTAATTTAATAAAGAGTGTTCAAAAATATGGAGAACTTATGTCATCTGTAATTTGTTTAGAAGATTCTATAGGAGATAATGAAGTGGAAATGGCAGAAACTTATTTAGTTGATCAGTTTATGAAATTATATGACATGGTAATTTCAGAACAAATAGAATATCAAGATATTCCACTACTTTTTATTAGAGTTAGAAATAAAGAGCAAATGAATAGATTGATTGATAATTTGGATGGAGCATATAAATTGATTACAGGATTTGTATTTCCTAAATTCAATAAAAAAAATGGGCATGATTACTTTAATGCTTTGAGAGACTTAAATAAAAGAATGAATAAAACTTATTATTCAATGCCAATATTAGAATCAGAAGATATAATGTTTAAAGATTTAAGATCTAGTAATTTAGAGAATATAAGGGAAATATTTGAATTGAATAAAGATTTAGTACTAAATATAAGAATTGGTGCAGCTGATTTTTGCAGACAATTTGGTATTAGAAGAAATTATAATTCATCAATTTATGACATAAGCGTAGTTAATGACTGTATATCAGATATAATTAACTATTTTTCCAGGCAAAATAATTTTATAATATCAGGGCCAGTATGGGAATATTACAATAATATGGAAAATGAATTAGATTATATAGATCTTATGGCAGAACATAATTTAAATGATAATCATTATTCAAGTAAAAGCAAACTTAATCTTATTGATGCTTATACTTTAGGATTGATAAAAGAAACTATTAAAGATAAAGAAAATGGATTATTAGGAAAAACTATTATTCATCCTTCGCAGATAAGTCCTGTACAATCAGTATATATAGTAAGTTATGAAGAGTATATGGATGCAGTTGATATTATTGAGAACAGTACAGGAAATATAGGAGTATTAAAAAGTATTAAGACAAATAAAATGAATGAGGTAAAGACACATTATAATTGGGCAAAAAAAGTAATTAATAGAGCTAAATTTTATGGGGTGTATAATGATAAACAAAAAAGAAGCAATTTACTTGCGTAATAATATTCAGACAATTAAAATTAATGAAGAATTAAGTGTAGAAATAAATATTGAGTCAAATAAATATAACATTCCTATTGATAAACTTTTTGGAATGGCAACAAGAAATAACACCAAAAGACGATTTTTATTTGTGAGTAAAGTTTTGGGTAAACACTTTCCTGTAAATCCAAAAAGATCTTTATTGATAGGTTATATGTTATCTATAGAATATTTGAAAAAAGTTTATAATATAAAATACCAAAATGAAAGATTTTTATCTGAATCTATTTCAAATGATGATAACATTAATGAAGCTTATAAGTATAGTTTGAACAATAAATTGAAACTCCCTGAAAAAACTGTTTTTTTAGGTTTTGCTGAAACAGCAACTGCTTTAGGTCACTCAGTGTTTAATAGTTTTATTGAAAATGCTGAATATATTCATACAACAAGGGAAAATATAATTGAAAATAAATTTACAATAAAATTTCAAGAGGGTCATTCTCATGCAATAGATCATAGGGTATATGCAGATGAATCAGATTATTTTAAGAAAGAAATGCCAATTATATTAGTAGATGATGAAATAACAACAGGAAATACTAATATAAACATTATAAGACAAATACATAAAAAATTTCCTAAAAGTAAATATGTTTTAATGTCAATCTTAGATTGGAGATCTAAAAATGATATTGAAAAATTTAAAAATCTGGAAAAAGAGCTTGGGGTTAGTATTATAAGTGTATCACTTATAAAAGGATCAATAAATGTTTACGACAGAATGAAAAGTAAAATAATAGATATTAATAATGATTTGAGAAATTATACTGAGGCTATTGAAATAAATAAAATGTATATAAACAGTGAAGCAAAGAAATTAACATTGAGTTCAAAAAGTAAAAATGGGAAAATAAATAATTATCCTTATCTTAAACATACAGGTAGATTTGGTATAAGTTTTAGTGAAAATAATGAAATAAGTAAAGTTCTTATAGAAATAGGGGAATTATTAAAAGATAAAAGAAAAGGTGGACCTACTCTTTGCTTAGGAACTGGCGAGTTTATGTATATTCCAATGATTATATCAGCTAATATGGGAGAAAGTATTTATTACTATTCTACGACAAGAAGCCCTATTATTCCTGATACTAATTGTGAAAAATATGCAATAAAATCAACTTATTTATTTGATGGTATAGAAGATATACAAGATAAAAATTATTTATATAACTTAACTATGAATAGGTATGATGAGGCGTTTATATTTTTTGAAAGAGAGATTGACAATTTGGTGTATAAACAACTTATTAGTATTTTTAAAAATACAAAAATTAAAACATTGAACATAGTTGTATTTTCAAAATGTAGTGTTGGAGGTAATTTTATTGATGTCAAATCATTTTAATAAAGTTAAATATATGAAATATAAAAAAATAGGAAGTTATAGTGAACAAGATGTTGTATTTTTATTAAAGGATTTAAGTAATTTAGTAAAAGAGCAAGGAAATGAAGAAAGAGAGGGTTATATACAAGGTGGTAAACATTATTCTGAAATGATACCAATTGAACATAAGCCATCAAAGGAATATATGAATCTTTTTTATGATTCATTAAATAGTGAAAAAACTAAAATTGCAAGAGCTGTTGCTAAAATATCTGAGGTTATTTTTAAGAAAAATGGTTCAAAAATGGTAATTGTCTCATTAGCAAGAGCTGGAACACCTGCAGGAATATTGATTAAAAGATATTTAGAAAAAAAATATTCTTTTAATTTGCCCCATTATAGTGTATCAATTATTAGGGGAAGAGGTATTGATGAAAATGCATTACTATATATATTAGATAAAAATAAAGACCATATATTACAATTTATTGATGGATGGACTGGAAAGGGAGCTATACTTACTGAACTTAGTAAAGCTTGTAATGATTTTGAAAAAAAATATAAAATCTCTTTGGATGATAGTTTAGCAGTTATCGCAGATCCAGGTCATTGCACAAATCTATATGGAACCAGAGAAGATTTTTTACTACCAAGTGCTTGCCTCAATTCAACAGTTTCAGGTTTAGTTAGTAGAACTATTTTAAGAAGAGATTTAATGGATGAATTTGACTTTCATGGAGTTAAATATTACAAAGAATTAAAAAATGAAGATGTTTCTAATTTATTTATTAATGAAATAGTAGAAAAATTTGACAACATAAATTTAGATATAGAAAATATTACAAATGATAAAGTTACTAATTTGGGAATGCAAGATGTTAATAATATTAAAAAAGAATTTGGTATTAATGATGTTAATTTAATTAAACCAGGAGTTGGAGAAACAACTAGAGTTTTATTGAGAAGAATTCCATGGAAAATATTGATTAAAAATAAAGATAATAAAGATTTAAAACATATACTTTTATTAGCAAAAGAGAAAAAAATTGAAATAATTAATTATCCTCTAATGTGTTATCATTGTTGTGGTATAATTAAGCCATTAAGGGATATCCAAAAAATAAATCTTAATTTTTGAGTATGGAATTGTATAAAGCAGAATCAGATTTTTAAAAAAGTTGAATAGTTTATTTTTTGATTCTGCCTAATTCAAACAATTTTCAGATAAAGAGAATTTGACATTATTTTTTAGGTTCTCTAAGGAGGGAATAAATATAAAATGATATTAGCCAGTGACTTAGATAGAACTTTAATATATTCTAAAAGATTTATTAATGAAAAAATTAATATAAAAAGTGAGTTAGTATTGATTGAAAAAAAAGAAGATATAGAAATATCATATATAACAAAAACATCAATTGAATTATTAAAAAAAATAATTGAAAACATTATTTTTATACCTGCTACAACAAGAACTGTTGAACAGTATCAGAGAATAAGTTTAGCGAAAGAAAACATTATACCTAAATATGCTATAGTGAGTAATGGTGGTAATATTTTAGAGAATGGTAAGTTAAACGAAGAATGGAATGATACAATTAAAAATCAATTAAATAAAAATTCTACCAATTATGAAGATGTAAAGAGAAAATTTAGTGAAATAAGTAATAAAAATTGGCTTTTAAGGAGTTATACTGCAGACAATTTGTTTCTTTATTATATAGTTGATCAAGAAAAAATTCCAATGGATAAAATATATGATTTTGAAATATGGTTAAAAGAAAATAGATGGACTTTATCAATGCAAGGAAGAAAACTTTATTTAATACCTGATTGTGTTGATAAATGGAAAGCAATTAACTTTATATGTGAAAAAGAAAATGATTATGAAGTAATAGCTGCAGGAGATTCTTTATTGGACTTAAAAATGCTAAATAAATCTAAATATGCTATTAGCCCAAGTCATGGCGAGATTAAAAGTAGAGTTTTTAGAGGGAAAAAGGAACAAAATTCAATTGTATTTACAAAAAGATCAGGTTTTTATGCAGCAGATGATATTATGTTGGAAATTATTGATTATATTAAAAAAGTTTAAAAATATTATTTTTTGTATATCTTTAAAATCAGAATAAGATTAAAATTTATGTTAAGTTTAATACCTTAAATGACGATAATTCAGTATAGGTATAAAAGATGTAAATTTTTGAATTGAAGTAAAAATAAAATTAAAAGGAAAAAATGATATAAACGTCGAATTTTATTACAAATAGCAATTATTATATCAATTCATATAATAAGGAGTTTTTTCTTATGAGAAAAAGATTTTTATCTGATTTAAAAGGAACAGAAAAATTAGCAAAAACAATTTATAATGAAGATGGAAGAGTGCTTTTAAATCCAGGGATAGTATTGACAAATAATTATATTAGCAAAATGGATGAAAGAGGAGTAAATATTGTTTATGTTGAAGATGAAATTTCTGAAGGTGTTGAGTTTGAAGATTATTTATCTGACAAAATAAGACAAAAATGCAAAAAAGACATAAGAGAATCGATTAATAAATATTTACAAACTGGTAAAGAAGATTATGATACATTAATTGAATGTAGTCAAATTATTTTAGATGATATAATGTCAAATAAAGGTGTTATATTAAATATGGATGATTCAAGAGCTAAAAATGAAGGATTAGTACCACATATTATAAATGTTACGGCTATAGTTGCTATTGTTGGCAAAAAAATGGGATATAATGTTATGAAATTAAAGGATATTGTAACAGGAGCTATATTACATGATGTAGGTAAGATAGCTATGTTAAGAGATAAAAATTTAACATTAAATAAAATAAACCTTATTGAAGAAAAAACTATGAACGAACATCCTAAAAGAGGATATGAAATGTTAAATAAATTGTGGTCCTTTAGTTCTGTAAGTAAAATTATGATTTTAATGCATCATGAGAATTCTGATGGAAGTGGATATCCAATGGCTATGAAAAAGAAGGATATTCATGAAGGTGCTAGATTATTAAGAATATGTGATGCTTTTGATAATATGATGATAGGTAATTCAGAATCAAAAAAGCCAATTCCATTTAATCAAATAATTGATTACTTAAAATTTATGGATAAATATTTTGATCAAGAAATTGTTAGCATATTGGAAAAAGTAATTCCACCATATCCTTCGGGAACAGTAGTAGAGCTATCTACAGAAGAGAGAGCTGTGATTTATAAGCAAAATTTAATTGACTTAAAATATCCTATTGTAAGAGCTTTTTGTGACAAAAATAATAAGTATTATAAACAATCTAAAGAAATTGATTTAAATTTAAATAAAGATATAAAGATAAAAAAAGTTTTAGAAAAGGTTTTAGAGAAAGTTTAAAATTAGGAGAACCTAAAAAAATAAATATTGGAAATATTATAATCTTTAATATATAATATTTCAAGAATTAAGTGATTTTAATTTTTGATAATTTTGGATAAAGTAGCAGAAAGTTTTGCTACTTTTGTTATTGTTTTTACCAAAATTACCGATATGAATTTATATTGAATTATTTTTTTGATATCTATTAGAAAGGTTGATAAATTTGAATTATTTAAAAAGATGGTCTGATAGTATAATGAATAAAAATAACTTTATAAAATTAAATGAAAAAGCTGATTATCTTTATTTAAATAAAAGGTATGTAAAAGCATTAAGGATTTATAGAAAGGTTCTAAAATTAGAAGAAAATAGTGATTATTTACTATATATTAAAATAGCAAAATGTTTAACTATGCTAAAAAGTTTTAAAGGTTCTCTTGAATTTTATAAAAAAGCTTTGGAATCTAGTTCTGATAAATTGGATGATATATATTTTGGAATAGGTTTTTCATATGAAAATTTAAATGATCTTTTGAATGCTGAAAAATATTATAGAATGACAATTGATTATAATAAAGAATATTATTTTGCTTATGAAAATTTAGGTTATATTTTAACAAAATCAAAAAAATATACTGAAGCCTTAGTATATATAAATAAAGCGTTAGAACTGAATAATAAGAAAGAAGTCATATATTTATATAGAGGTAATATATATACTGAACTTGGAGATTTTAAAAAGGCTCTTAATGACTATATCAAATCAATTGAATTAAATGAGAATAATGGCATTACTTACAATCAAATGGGTAATGTTTTATTGTATATGTCTGTAGAAGATGGATATGAATATGTATATAAGGCAATTGAATCATATAAAATGTCTATAAAATATTCACCAACTAATGTTTATGCTTATGCAGGTTTAGGTAATTGTTTTGATAGTTTGAGTGAATATAAGGAAGCTATAAAATTGTATGATAAGGCAATAGAGATTGATAAAAATTATCTAAATGCTTATTTTTTTAAATCAGAATCACTTATTAATTTAAAACTATATAAGGAAGCTGTTAAGTGTTCAGATAAAGCAATAGAAATTGATAAAAATAATCCTGATGCATATTTCAAAAAAGGCAATATTTTATATACTTTAGCCTTATTTAAGGAAGCTATAGATATATATGAAAAAGTAATTCTATTTGAACCAAATAATTTAGAAGGCATTTTTATGTTAGCTTGTTCCTATAGAAATATTGGTGAGTACAAAAAGGCTTTGGAGCTATTTTTAAAATGTTTAGATAATGGAAATATAGGTCACCAAGTATATGTTGAAGTATCTAAAATACAATACTATTTTGGAGAGTACGATGATGCTTTATTGAATTGCGAAAAAGCTATTTCGATTCATGAAAATTATGAGGAAGCTTATTATATAAAAGCATATATTATGTTTTATACTAAGAAATATGTTGAAGCTTTAAGGTGTTATGATAAAATTCTTGAAATTAATAATGAAAGTTCAAAACCTATTTTATATAAAGCTGAGATATTTCATGAATCAGGTAATTACAAAAAGGCATTAGAATTATATGATATTTATCTTAATTTGGTACCTGATGACTTTTATGCATTAATAAAAAAATCAGGTACTTTATTTAGTATGGATAATTTAGAAGATGCTATTTTATGTTGTGATAAATCAATATCAATAAAAGAGAATAATATTGAAGCATATTTAAAAAAAGGCTATTATTATGCTTCATTTGATAAATATGAAAAGGCTATAATTTGCTTTGACAAATGCTTAGAAATTGATCCTAATTTTGAAATAATAAATTTTTATAAAGGAAATACATTTAGATTAATGGGAAAAGAAGAGAAAGCTATTACTTATTTTGACTTGTTTTTAGAGAAGAATAAGAATTGGCCTGAAGTATATGTAAGTAAGGCCTATGCTCTTTATAATATAGGGAAATATAAGATTGCTTTAACAAATTGTGATAAAGCAATTGAGATGTCTTATCAAAATGAAAATGCATATATAGCAAAAGCATATGTGCTTGCAGGTCTTGGAAGATATCAGGAAGCTTTGAAATATTATGATGAAGCTTATAAAAAAAGTAAAAACAATACAAGTATATTATTGGAAAAAGGAATAATTCTAAAAAATATAGAAAAGTATGAAGAGGCAATAGAGTCTTTTGACAAATATATTAAATTTAATAAAAAAAATGCATTTATATATATATATAAATCTAATTGTTTATTTAAATTAGGCAAAATTAATGAAGCTATAGTTGAATCAGAAAAAGCACTTGAGATTGATGATTCTTATCCTGATGCTTATTTTGGAAGAGGTAATTGTTACTTGGTAAAAAGTGATTTGGATAAAGCATTTATTGATTTTGAAAAGGTTACGGCATTAGATAAGAGCTTTGTTATGGCATATTATTTAAAGGGTAATATTAAAAAAATTCAAAAAGATTATGAAACTGCATTAAGAGAATATAAAAGAGTTATTGAGATAGAGACGGATTTTATTGAATGTCATATTTCTATATGCTTTACTATATTCCAAATGGGGAAAAAAGATTTAGCATTAGGTTATTGCGATGAGTTAATAAGTAAATATCCAGATCAAAATGGAGGATATCAAGGCAAAATATTTATTTTATATAGCATAGGAAAGTATAATGAAGCTCTAGAAGTAAATGATCAGTTATTGAATTTGAGTAAAGATAATTTTATTGGTTTAGTTCAAAAGGGTAAGATTTATATGAAACTAAATAATTATGAAGAAGCATTAGATATATTTAATGAAGTAATAGAAAAGAACTTGGATTATGCTGATGCATATTATTATAAAGGGATGTTATTAATTCATTTGGGAGAAAATTTAGAAGCTGAAAAATATTTTAAAAAAGCCATAGAGTTAGATAATAATTTTGTAGAAGCTTATATTGGTATAGGAAAATTGCATATTGCTGAGGGAGAGTATGAGATTGCAGTTGAACTATTTGATAAAGCAATAAAATTAAATCCTGATTTAAGCAGCGCATACTATAGTAAAGCAGAAGCACTTCAATTTTTGGAAAGATATGATGAAGCAGAAATATTTTATAAAAAAGCATCTGAGTTTGATAATAACTATGATATAAATGATAGTTAAAATGTAAACTTAAATCAGGAGAACTCATATTCTAGAAATAAAGTTTATAGAGATTTAAAGTAAATAAACAATGTAAATTTTTTTAAATTTCTAGAGGTTTAAGTAATTTGCCAGGAGCAACCCAAATTTCACCTGTTCCTGTATAAGTTTGTAAAATACCTTCACCACTTTTTATAGATCCCAAAACAGAATTTGTTGATTTTTCCATTTTGATATTAATATCACCTCTTACAACAATAGCAAATTTACCATCAATTTTTATTGTTTCATTATTTAACTGATAAATTAGAACTTCTTCAAATGGAACATTACTTTCCAAAACAGCAACACCAGATCCCTTAAGTAATGGTTGTTTAAATCCGTCACCACCAAATAAGCCTGTGACTGCGGTATTTGTATATACATCAAGTTGTATGCTTTCATCACAACAATAAAACATACCATCATCTAAAATTATTTGTTCATTTTCCATTTCTATTACATAATAATATTTAAATGATGGCTCTAAATATATTTCACCATATTTCCCTGAATATTTTGGGGTTATTGATGATTCGCCTGTTCCAACACTTTTGAAAAATCCCTTAACAGCATTTGGGCTATTTGATTTTAGTTCCATTGTAATTGGACCTTTCATAAATTGAAGGGCACCAGGTTGTGTAATTATTGAGCTATTATTTATATTAATTCTTATTTGACGAAGTTTTTGATATTGTAATGAAGATAGTGTACCAGAATTAGAATAATTTGAGTTTGCACGAGGTTTTATATATTCAATTACTTCATAAATACTACCATTTTTGCTCGTGGAAGTATCAATTACTTTAACAGCATTTAAAAAATCAGGATTAAACATATTTATATCTCCTTAATTAGAATTAGATTAGTTATTTTAAGGAGAACCTAAAAAATAATATCGTATTTTTCAAATATGAGAATGACTAAAATTGTACGATTTGTTATTTGAAAATTCTGACTTGCTTTTTATATATTCTCCTGAGGATAATTATATCAAAAAAATTAGATTAAATCTGATAATATTTTAAAAATACCATCAATGCCAAATAGTTTTAAGAAGATTAGAATCATTGTACTTGATAAAATGAAACTTATAAAAATAAAAGCTGTAAAAAAATTATAATTAGAATTTTTTTTTGGAATATAGTCAAAATTATATAATTTGATAGAAGTATCTTCTTTTTGCTTTTCAGTTAATTCAATATTTTTTACTAGATTATATCTAAATGTTGCAGTTTTATTAAAATTAACTTTACTTTCATCAATTGTATTAGGCTTAGATTTCATGTCTTTATGGGCTTTGATTCGCTTTACTTTTTCAGCAATTATTTTATCAGTATAATGTAGTGTATGCATTAAATTCCCCCAATAGATTTTATTTTATTCATAATTTCATAAAATAATTTTTTTATATAATTATTGATGTTTAATGAATGAATTTTTTTAAGGTGAGTAGTTTATTTTTTGATTATGCCTTATATATCGAATTAAAATTAGAAAAATATAAGGTTTGAAATCGAATTTTAATAAAAAAGTGCA
>JBDMZA010000511.1:0-9714 GCA_039770155.1 Clostridiales bacterium | reverse complement strand
GTCAAAAAATAAACTAGTCAACTTTTTTTGAAAATTCGTTAAACCATCGATATTTTCAGAAAAAAATTGTCTTATGAAATTTTTGATTATGCCTAAGTCAATAAAAATGTATTTAGAAAATCCTAAATATATAAAATTTTAGAATAGGGGTTTGATGTTTTATGAAAAGTGCCTTATCTGAGGCATGTACAATAAAGATAAAAGAATTTGAAGGACCTTTTGACTTATTATTTTATCTTTTTGAAAAAAATAAAATTAATATTTATGATATTCCTATAAGTGAAGTTACTGATCAATATATGGATTATTTATCGGGAATGAAAAAACTTGATTTAGATATTGCAAGTGAGTTTTTGCTTATAGCAGCAACTCTTTTGCATATAAAATCAAAGATGTTATTACCAAAAGAAAAAAAGAAAGAAGAGAAAAATGATGAAATTGATCCAAGAGAAGATTTAGTGATAAAGTTAATTGAATATAAAAAATTTAAAAATATTGCAAATGTATTAAAAGAAAAAAATTTTGATTGGGAAAAAGTTTTTTATAAAGAATCTGAAAATATTGAATTTAAATATGAACCAATTTTTTATGATATGTGTCCAAATGAACTTTCAAATGCTTATTTTAAAATATTAAATAAAAATAAGAAGAAGGAAAATAAAGGAGCTAAAAAGATAGATCAAATTATACAAATTGAAAAAGTTTCGATGAAAAAAACGTTAAAAAGAGTTATGAGGGCAATTTTTGAAAAAACATGTATTTCATTTAAAGAAATATTTAATTTTAAAAATGACTCGAAAATGGAGGTTATAACTGGATTTTTATCAATACTTGAACTTGCAAAATTAAAAAAGCTAAAAATTAAACAAAATAGTACATTTGATGATATAAAATTGTATAGAAACATAGATAAACTTGAAGATATCTATAATGGAGATGAATTTATCAATGATGAGATAGATTCATATAAGTAATATTCAGTGTTTAAGCGTAATCAAAAATTTCATAAACAACTTTTTTTATGAAAATATCAATGGTTTAAAGAATTAAAAAAAGTTGACTTGTTTATTTTTTTGATTTCGTCTTATGTTGTTGCAATATAAAAGGGAGATGAATGTATTGTTAAAAAATATTGAATCAATAATAGAAAGTTTATTATATGCATCGGGAAATGAATTATCTTTGGATAAAATTTCTGCAATTGTTGGTTTAGATAAAAAAGAAACAAAATCAATTTTAAAAGAAATGGAATTTAAATATTTTAATGAAGATAGAGGAATAATGTTAAGAGAGATTAATAGTTCATATCAACTTTGTACTAAATTTGAGTATCATGAATATATAAAGAAATTATTTGAACCCAAAAATCAAAGACAAGGACTATCTCAAGCAGCATTTGAAACACTTGCGATTGTAGCATATAACCAACCAGTTACAAAAGCAAGAATAGAAAGTATAAGAGGAGTAAGTTGTGATAGTACAATGATAAAATTGCTTGAGAGAAGCTATATTAAAGAGTCAGGTAGGATGGATTCTCCAGGAAAACCTATACTATACTCTACAACAATTAATTTTTTAAGAAGTTTTGGACTTAATTCAGTTAATGAATTAAGGGGATATAATATGAACAGTTTTCAAGAAGTAAATAAAGATGGTACACTAAGGAGTGCAGAAAAATAAATATTAAGGGATATTCTTTTTAGATTTTTCTTAAGATAAAATATATTGATTTTTTCAATTAGAATATTTAAACTATATATGATGTGATTATCTAACTATTTTTTTACTAAAGATGAAGAAGAAAAGGAGAGTCAAAATGAGCAATAAGATTTTTTTGGATTCAGCTGTTGTATCTCATTCAGGTACAGTTTATGAGACTAATACAGATAATTTTTATATTAATGGGCGTTTTAAACATGATTATGAAAATTCTAATGTAGAGGTAACACAAAAAGATAATGGAGAAAGTTTTATTTTTGGTATTTGTGATGGAATAAGAGAAGAAAATGGTGATGATAACCGCTCTTTTGAAATGATAAAAGCTCTTAAAATTTATGATCAGCAGTTTAAAAATCCCGGAGGAGATATAAATAGTAAGATCAAGTTACTTGAGAAAAGTATAGAAGAAACGAATAATGTTATATACAGTAAAAATATAAAAGAAAAGAAGAAAAATGAAAATAAAATAGGTTTTGCTTTTTCAGGAATGATTATGTTTCAAAATAAAATGGCTGCAATAAATATTGGAAATTGTGGTGTATATTTATTAAGAGATGAAATGTTAAAACAGTTGACGAATGAACATAAAAGAGTTAATAAATTAATTAAAATGGGAATTATAAGTGATGATCAGGCAAAAAAACTGGTAGGCAAAAAGTTAAACCTTCCTATGGGTAATGATAGAGTGGAGAGTAGAATTTCTGAATCGACAAAGATATTAAGAGATGATATATATCTTTTATGTAGTGATGGTTTGTCAAAAAGTGTTGATGAAGAAAAGATAAAGAGTATTTTAAATTCAAAACATGATAGTAGTACAATTGCAAATAATCTTATAAAAGAAGCTAGAAAAAATCTTGTTGATGATAATATTACTATTATGATAATTAAAGTAACAGATTTAAAAACTAAAGTTCTTAATGATAGAAACAATGAATTTAATGAGAAATGGGGTAAAGTTAGAAATAGAAGCGATTTACAGCAAAAAGATGATAAGAAAAGTTTGAAAATAGTAAGAAGAACAATTTTTATAATATTCATTTGTGCAACTATATCTCTAATGTATATTTCAATGAAAAATAATAATCAAAAGCTAAAGGAATCAAAAAATAATAGTTCTCTTGATATAAATACCTCAATTAATGATAATAGCAATGAAGTATTAGAATATAAAGTTGAACAGGGAGATACTATAGAATCAATAAGTAGAGATTATTATGCAGATGAATCAAAATATAAACTAATAATGTTAATGAATAAAATAGAAAGAAAAGATGATTTAAAAATAGGTAAAACTATTTATCTATATCCTGAAGAAATTATACCTGAAGATGTTAAAAGCAAATATGTTAATGAAGAAAAAAATGAATATAACTCAGATAAATATGAAATTTATACTGTAAAATCAGGAGATACTTTAGGATCAATAAGTTTTCAATATTTTAATACTATTGTAAAAGCAGATATGATAAAATCTTTTAATAACATAAATGATGAAAATGAATTAAAAATTGGGATGGAAATAAAAATTCCAAAGGAGAATTAAATTTGAATGAAATTAAAATGAGATTACAAAAATATATGGCAAAAGCAGGATTTTCCTCAAGAAGAAAGGCAGAGGAAATAATAAATCAGAAGAGAGTTTCAGTAAATGGTCGGATAGTGAGTGATATGGGTATTAAGGTTAGTGTTAAAGATAGAATAAGTGTAGATGGAAAGATGATAAAATTACAGGAAAAACTTATTTATATAATGCTAAATAAACCTGAAGGATATATTTGCACATCAAAAGATCAGTTTGATAGAAAGAATGTTCTAGAACTTATAGAGGGTATTGATGAAAGAATTTTTACTGTTGGGAGACTTGATTATAATTCTACTGGATTGCTTTTATTAACAAATGATGGAGACTTGACTTATAAATTAACACATCCTAAACATGATTTGAAGAAAATATATTTAGTTAAAGTAAAAGGAAATGTAGATAGTGGAAAATTATTAAAACTAAAAGAACCAATTTTAATTGATAATTACAAAACAAAACCTGCTCAGGTAGAATTATTAAAACTAAAAGATGAATATAGTTTTTTGAAAATAATCATAAAAGAAGGAAGAAATAGACAGATTAGAAAAATGTGTGAGAATTTAGATTTAGATATTATCAGGTTAAAAAGAATTTCTATTGGTAGACTGGAACTTGGGAATCTAAGGAAAAAAATGTGGAGGCATTTAGAGGTTGATGAAGTTAAATATTTAAAAAGAGATTTGTAAAATTTTTTAAGCCCTAAATAAATATATTTAGGGTGTATTTTTTATATTTTGACAAAGTTAATTATAAAAATTAAAATATGAAAGACGAGAAAACAAAGGAGATGATATTTTTGGATTTATGGTATACAGAATTTCAGACTGAAACTATTGGACTAACTTGTAAAACAAGAAAGACTTTACATACTGAAAAAACTGATTTTCAAGAAATTGCTATAATAGATACTTATCAATTTGGAAAAATGTTAGTTTTAGATGGTACTGTTCAAACTACAGAAGTTGATGAACATATTTATCATGAAATGATATCTCATGTGCCACTTCTTACACATAAAAATCCTAAAAAAGTTTTAGTCATTGGTGGTGGTGATGGTGGTGCAATCAGAGAAGTTATAAAACACAAATCAGTTGAGAAAGCTGTTTTAGTAGAAATTGATAAAAGAGTTGTGGAACTTAGTAAAAAATATTTTCCCAATATCAGTTCAGATCTTGAAAATGACTTAGTTGAAGTGAGAATTGAAGATGGAATAAAATATATAGATGATAATAAGAATGTATTTGATGTAATATTAATAGATTCAACAGATCCTGTCGGACCTGCTGAAGGATTGTTTTCAAAGGATTTTTATAAATCTGTTTTTGAAGCTTTAAAAGAAGATGGAATAATGGTAGCACAGACTGAATCACCATATTTTCATAAAAAGTTAATAAAAAATGTAAATGATGATTTGAAAGGTATATTTCCAATTGTTAATTTATATACATGTCCTATACCAACATATCCAAGTGGTTTTTGGAGTTTTACTTTGGCTTCAAAAGTTTATGATCCTACAAATAAGAGTGTAGAAGATTTAGACTTTAACAATACAAAATATTTTAATGAGGATATTTATAGGAGTTGTTTCTTATTACCCAAATTTATGAAAGATGTTTTAAAATAATAGTGATTCTATTATAAGAAGAATGTTATATTATTTTTTAGAGTCTATTTAGGAGAAAAATATGAATATTGATAATTCACTAAAACAATCTCATTTTTATATTGAAAAAATCATAAAACCTAATTCGATTTTAGTTGATGCAACTGCTGGAAATGGTAATGACACATTATTTTTAGCACATAAAATAGGTGAAAAAGGAAAGATTTATTCTTTTGATATACAGAAGGTTGCAATTGATTTCACAATGGATAAACTTATGAGAGATAATTTAAGTGAAAAAGTAGACTTGGTTTTAGATAGTCATGAAAATATTGATAAATATATTAAGTGTAAAATTGATGGAGCAATGTTTAATCTTGGCTATTTGCCAAGTGGTGATCATAATATTTCTACTGAATACAGGTCAACAATTAAGGCTATTGATAAATTACTACTTTTATTAAATAAAAATGGTATTATTACAATTGTTATATATCACGGTGGAGATAGCGGATTTGAAGAAAAGAGAAATTTACTTGAATATTTAGAAAAACTAAACAATAAAGAATTTAATGTTATGAAAACTGAATTTATAAATCAATCAAACCATCCACCCATATTAATTTGCATTGAAAAAAAATAAATGATATATTATAATTAATACCAGGTAATAGAACAATGTACTAAACATAATCTTAATTTTAAGATTATTCAAAAATTACAATTAAATTTGTAGATTATGAGGTGAAAATATTGGCTACTTTTGACAAGGTTAATGATTTAAATGAAAGAAAAAATAATTTAAATCTTGGCGGTGGTGAAAAAAGAATAGAGAAGCAACATTCTACAGGCAAGATGACTGCAAGGGAAAGAATTGAACTTTTGTTGGATGAAAATACTTTTGTAGAGATTGATAGTTTTGTTGAGACAAGAAGTATTGAATTTGATATGCAAAAGAAAAAAATTCCTGGAGATGGAGTAGTAACAGGCTATGGATATGTTGAAGAAAGATTAATATATATATCAGCCCAGGATTTCACAGTGATCGGTGGATCACTAGGTGAAATGCATGCAAAAAAAATAACAAAGGTTATGGATATGGCAATGAAAATGGGAGCTCCATTTATTAGTATAAATGATTCGGGTGGAGCAAGGATTGAAGAAGGAATAGATTCGTTAAGTGGTTTTGGAGATATATTTTATAGAAATACATTAGCTTCAGGAGTTATTCCACAAATTTCTGTTATAATGGGACCTTGTGCAGGTGGAGCAGTTTATTCACCAGCTATAACAGATTTTATTTTTATGGTTGAAAATACAAGTCAAATGTTTATTACAGGACCTCAGGTAATTAAAACTGTTACAGGAGAAGATTTATCTTTTGATGAATTAGGTGGAGCTACAATACATAATAATACAAGTGGAGTGGCTCATTTTAAGAGTTTAAATGAGGAAGAATGTATAAATGATATCAAGAAATTAATAACTTTTCTTCCAGATAACAACTTAACCGATCCTCCTGAATATAAAAGTAATGATGAACTAAATAGAATTGATTCAATATTAGATGAATTTATTCCTGATGAACCAAATAAACCCTATGATATGATTGAAATTATTAACAAAATAGTGGATAATGGAGATTTTTTTGAGATACAAAAACATTTTGCGGGAAATATAATAATAGGTTTTGGAAGAATAAATGGCTCAACTATTGGAATTATTGCAAATCAACCAAAAAAAATGGCGGGAGTTCTAGATGTTAATTCATCTGATAAGGGAGCTAGGTTTGTAAGATTTTGTGATTCTTTCAATATACCTATAGTTACTTTTACAGATGTACCAGGATATCTTCCAGGAGTTGGTCAAGAACACAATGGAGTTATAAGACATGGTGCTAAACTGTTATATGCATTTTCAGAAGCAACAGTTCCAAAGATAAATATAATTACAAGAAAAGCATATGGTGGAGCTTATATAGCTATGAACAGTAAACATTTAGGTGCAGATGTAGTTTTGGCGTGGCCTACTGCTGAAATTGCTGTAATGGGACCAGATGGTGCTGCAAATATAATTTTTAGAAAAGAAATTAAGCAATCATCAGATCCTATAAATACAAGAAATGAAAAAATTAATGAGTATCGTGAGAAGTTTTCAAATCCATATGTTGCAGCCGCAAGAGGTTATGTTGATGATGTTATTGAACCTTCGTCTACAAGAATAAGATTAATAAGTGCCTTGGATATGTTAGCTAGTAAGAGGGAAAATAGACCTGCTAAAAAGCATGGAAATATTCCTCTATAAATATTGGAGAATATTAAAAATATTTTTTCCTACAAGGAGGTATTTTTATGGAGAAAATTAATGATGAAATATTAGCCGTTATTGCATCTGCCTTAGAGGCTAATATGAAAAAATCAGGAATGAAATTAGTTGTAAAATCTGTAGAAAGAATTTCTGGAAATAAACCAGTATGGAATACTACTGGAAGATTAGAGAGACTTTCAAGAAGGATGAATACTTAACACTGAACAAATATTTGTTTATATAGGAGGATATCAAGTAATGCTTAAAAAATATAAGATAAAAGTAAATGGTAACGAATATGAGGTAGAAGTAGAGGAAATAAAAGAAAATAATGTAAATAAAGCTAATAATAATACGCCTGTTAAAAGAAGTGAAGAAGTAAAAACTTCAAATGTTAAAACAGATGTTAAAGAATCAAAGAAAAATGTTAAAGAATCAAAGAAAAGTACATCAGTTCCAAGTGGTGCAACTACAATAAATGCACCTATGCCAGGAACTGTTTTGAGAGTAGATGTAAGTGAAGGTGATTTAGTTGATAATGGTCAAGTATTAATGATACTTGAAGCCATGAAAATGGAAAATGAGATTACTTCTGTAAAAAATGGTAAAGTGGCATCAATTAATGTGCAAAAAGGTGATTCAGTAAATGCGGGAGAAATTCTTATATCTGTAGAATAGAATTAAAGGATTTAAAATTCTTCTTAGGGATATCCAAAAAATAAACTCAAATTTTCGAATATGTTAGAATTACTAAAATTGGGTTGTCCTGTGATGTAATTATTGGATAGGTTTATAAATACTATAAGTTTATTTAAGAAGAATTGTATAAAGGAGAATAATAATTATGAAAAAAGTTAAAATAACTGAGACTATTTTAAGGGATGCACATCAGTCATTGATAGCAACGAGAATGACTATTGATGAAATGCTACCTGTAATAGAAAAATTAGATCAAATTGGTTATAACTCCCTTGAATGTTGGGGAGGTGCAACATATGATTCTTGTATCAGGTTTTTAAATGAAGATCCATGGGAAAGATTAAGAAAAATTAAAAGTAAAGTTAAAAATACTAAATTACAGATGCTTTTAAGAGGACAAAATCTTTTAGGATATAAACATTATGCTGATGATGTAGTAGAGTATTTTGTTAAAAAAGCAATTTCAAATGGAATAGATATTATTAGAATATTTGATGCTTTAAATGACCCAAGAAATGTAGAAAAGGCAATAAGAGCATGTAATAAAGAAGGCGGACATGCTCAAGGTACTGTATCTTATACTATAAGTCCAGTTCATAATTCAGAACATTTTATAGGAGATGCAAAAGCTCTTGTTGAGGCTGGTGCTGATTCAATATGTATTAAGGATATGGCAGGATTGTTGACACCATACATTGCTTTTGATTTAATTAAGAGAATGAAAGAAGTTATAGAAGTTCCTATCCAATTACATACACATTACACAAGTGGTGTGGCTTCTATGACATATTTAAAAGCAATTGAAGCAGGATGTGATATAGTGGATTGTGCACTTTCACCATTTGCTTTAGGAACATCTCAACCTCCTACAGAACCAATTGTAGCAACATTACAAAATACTGAGTTTGATACAGGCTTGGATTTAAATAAATTAAGCGATATTGCAGATTATTTTAAACCAATTAAAGAAAAGTATATAAAATCAGGATTACTTGATACAAAAGTAATGGGTGTTGATGTTAATACTTTAAAATATCAAGTTCCAGGTGGAATGCTTTCAAACTTGGTTTCTCAATTAAAACAAGCAGGAAAAGAAGATAAATTTGATGAGGTATTAAAAGAAATACCAAAAGTAAGAGAAGAATTTGGATATCCCCCATTGGTTACACCAACAAGTCAAATTGTTGGAACACAAGCTTTAATGAATGTCATTGCAGGCGAGAGATATAAAATGGTTCCAAAAGAATCAAAAGCTCTGGTTAAAGGTGAATATGGTAAAACACCTGCACCGATATCTAAAAAAATTGCAGATAAAATATTAAAAGACGAAAAGCAGATTACGTGTAGACCTGCAGATTTAATAGAACCGGAACTTGAAAATATTAAAGGAGAAATAAAGGAATATATGGAACAAGAAGAGGATGTATTAATATATGCCATGTTTCCACGGGTAGCTGAAAAGTTTTTTAAAGATAGACAAGCAAAAAAATATAAAATAGATAGTTCATTAGTAGATTATGAAAATAAGGTTCATCCTGTTTAGGATTTCCTTAGGAAATATTTCACAAATTTAAAAAATTAGTATGAGTAACTTTCATACTAATTTTTTGTTATCACTAAGGGATAGCCAAAAAATAAACTCTAATTCTCGAAAACACTGTTAGTTTATTATTGTTCATTGATATTTTTTTGATGAAATTTGAATTTGTTATAATAAAGTTATGTTTTATGCAATTTTAACAAATTTAACTTGCATATTTATAAATTGTATGTAAGTATAGATAATATCTCTTAGGAGAAT
>JBDMZA010000510.1:0-2600 GCA_039770155.1 Clostridiales bacterium | reverse complement strand
CCTCATCAGTATTAAACTAGGAGACTTATTTAGTTTCGTGGTTTTTTAATTTCATTAGTAGGAGGAATATTTTGTATAATAAATTAAAAATTTCTAAAGAAGTTCGAAAAATAACTACACTAAGTTTTGTTGCAAATACCATTTTATCAATAATTAAAATATATTCAGGAATTGTTGGAAAAAGTAGTGCAATGATAGCTGATGGAATCCATTCATTTTCAGATTTTTTAACAGATATTATTGTTATTATAGGCATCAAATTTACTCAACAACCTGAAGACTCATGTCATAATTATGGTCATGGCAAATATGAGACTATTGCAACTGCAATTATAAGTATCTTTTTGTCCGTTGTTGGTTTTAATATATTTAAATCAGGAATAACTAATATAATATTTGTTATAAATGGTGGTTCAATAGCTAAGCCTGGATATATTACTCTTATAGTTGCATTTATTTCGATTATTTCTAAGGAATTGTTATATCAATACACTTTGATAGTTGCAAAAAAAATAAATAGTCCTTCAATGAAGGCAAATGCATGGCATCATCGTTCTGATTCATTTTCATCAATGGGTACACTAATTGGAATTGGTGGTGCAATTTTATTAGGAAATCAGTGGACAGTATTAGATCCTATTGCCTCAATTGTTGTAAGTCTACTAATTTTTAAAGTATCATTTGATATTTTGCTACCTGCTCTAAGTGAATTGACAGAATCCTCATTAAATGATTCTGAAAAAAATAAAATCCTTGAAACAATAAAAAATTGCAGTGAAATAAAAGGATTTCACAAGTTACGAACAAGAAAAGTTGGAAATAAATCAATAATAGAATTTCATATTTTAGTTGATGAGAATTTAAATATAAAAATTGCTCATGGAATATCAACTCAATTAGAGCAAGAATTAAAAGTTTTTTTTGGTTACACAAGTATAATAACTATTCATATAGAACCATATTTAAAATAAGGAATGTCAAAAAAATAAACCTCAATTCTCGAGTATGAATTCTCACAATTTAAATTAACTTTAGGCAGAATCAAAAAATAAACTCTAATTCTCAAGTATAAATTCGGTATTATTTTTTAGGTTCTCCTTATACGAAATGAATTTGGCTCTTTTATTTTTTTGTAAAAAAAAAAGAGTCTAAAATAATTTTTAGTCTCTCTTTTTTATTATATCCTTATAATGAACTTACCACTCTTCTCTAACTTCTCCATCTGAATGGTCCTTATAAAATTCTTCCTTATCGAAATAATCACTATCTTCACCAAATGTAGTATCAACAGGAATCCATTTCTCATCATTTATCTGCACCTGATTCCATGAATGTGTTCCCCAGGAAACACCATTATATGCTAATCCGGTAATAAATCTGACCTTAACTCCAACTACTCGACACATAGCAATATAAAGACTTGTATAATCAAAACAAGCACCTTTCTTTGTAGAAAAACAAATAATAGCACTTGAAGATATTCCTTTAGGATCATTACTTAATTTTTCTGTTTTATCCTTATCAAATTCTATGTTTTTTACTATCCAATCATATATTATTCTAGCTTTTTTCTTTTGATCTTTTTCTCCATCAATTATATCATTAGCCATTGAATCAATTTCTGTATTAGATTTTGTAACATCTTTAATACTTTGACCATTTAAATAGTTTTCTATATTTATTCCCTCATCATCCAGTTTTTTACCATTTCTTAAATCGACTGCATCTCCTTGATTTTTATTTTTAAGATAATCTTTATCAGTTATAATTGCAATCTCTTTAGTCATATTTGGGCTTAACATATGATATACAGAAAATTTATATACTGTTTGATATATTAAAGATTCATTCATAAATTTTGACATAGCAGGTATAAAACTATAGTAACTGAAACAACTCAAAATTACTGCATATGCAATCGTTATAGTAAATGATTTTGGTACCTGATAAAATCCATATATAAGTGTTTGAGTAATTGGTGCTGCTTTTTCAACTCTATTTTTGATATTATCAGAAGCTGGAATAACAAAACCTTGATAAACAGGTGCCAAAATAAATCTAAACAAAATCAATATTAAAAACACAAAAATTGGTGTCACGATAAGATAGGTTAAAATTTCTTGATCTCCTAAAAAGTTTTTCCAACTTTTAGGTATAATCGCATGAATTATTTTAAAAAACCCAATATCACTAAAAAAAATTCCTCTAGTTAAAATAAAAGATAAAACCATTGCTAAAAGATATTCTAACCCCTCAAATAATGTTATTAAAGAAGACTCTATTTTATCCTTCGAAAATGATTTATAAGCTCCCACAAAAATTGGCAATATAAATAAGATAAAAAATATAATATTCAAAATATTAACAGTATACAATTGCATCACTCCCATTTAGTTGTCTTTAGTAAAATATTCTTTCATATAATATATCATCATAAAACTAATCTTAGGAGAACCTAAAAAATAATATCAAATTCTCTTTATTTGAAGTTCCCATAAATCATACATATTAAAGAATTAGGATTTATTTTTTGGATATCCTTTACTTTCTAAATTAAATACCAGATCAATAATTTAAAATTAATATTTACTTTAAAAATT
>JBDMZA010000509.1:0-27397 GCA_039770155.1 Clostridiales bacterium | reverse complement strand
ATTATATTTAAATGGAATATTTAATGCTAAATCAATTAAGTTTTTATTAGCACTATATTCGCCCATTATATTATTTATTTTAATTATATAACTACTATCATTTTTTATTTCTATACCATTACCTATTTTATTCTTAAACTCCTCTTTACATCCACATGAATTATGAATTTTAATATAATCATTAATTACAATTGTCTTTTCTTTTATATTTTCTGAATTAATTTTTTTAACAACTAAATTCACTACTTCAAATCCTAAACTTGAAAAGTCATTATATAATAAACTTACTTTTGAATCATAATTACTTTTGCAATAATCACAATATCCAATTATAGCAACATTTCCTGGAATAGCTAATTTATATCTATTAGTTTTTGAAATAAAATTTTTTGTAAAAATACCATTAGTTGAAAATAAAGCATTATTATTTATAGTATCATCATTTATTTTCTCAATAATTAAATTAAGTTTTTCTATATTATTTTCTTTAATATCAAATATTAAATCTTCATTATATAAATTATTTTTTTTTAATACTTTTTTAAAACCAAAAAACATCAATTTTTCTCTATGATTATCTAAATTGCCCATGAAAATAATATTCTTATACTCATGTTCTATCAAGTGTTCTGCTGCCATCCCTCCACTATTTTCATATTTTGGTAAAACCAAATATTCTTCTTTATAATTATTATCTAAATATACAATATTCTTTGAACACTTCTTTAAAATATCTAGATAACTGTTATTAGATCGAGGTAATACAATCCACCCATTAATATTTTCTTGGGCTATAATGGCATTTATTGATCTCTCAGGTATAAATTTATCATCTATGCAAAACACAAACATTTTATGACCTTTTTGATGAATTGCTGCATGTATACTTTTTAAAATATTACTATAATAAAAATCATTTGTTTTTCTCGTAATTATACCAATATTGCTCATGTTTTAAACCTCATCTCTCAAACTTTATTAATTAACTAAGGAATAGGTTAAAAATAAATTAGATTTTTCAATTGATAAATAAATTTACATTTCAAAATAATGAATCACATAATTTTAGTAATTCTCGGATTTTGAAAATGTGATATTATTTTTTATTGTTAAAACCCAAAAATAAATTTTCAAAATCTTTTTTGATTCTAAGAGATATCCAAAAAATAAACTCTAATTCTCGAGTATGAATTCACATGATTTAAGCAAACTTCAGACGAAAAGAATTTGGTATTATTTTTTAGGTTCTCCTAAGGATATTCAAGAAATAAATTGTTATTTTTAAATGAATTGATAAAATATTAAACTTATAATAATAATTATACAAAATAATTATTATAAGAACAATATATAAAGAAAAAGAATTAAATTTAGATAAATATTTTCTTTAAGAATAAGACTTAATCAAATATTTCATAAGGGATATCCAAAAAATAAACTCAAATTCTCGAATATGAATTCCCATGATTTAAGCGAACTTCAGACAAAAAGAATTTGGTATTATTTTTTAGGTTCTCCTAAGACAATTTTTTTCTGAAAATGTCGATGGTTTAACGAATTTTCAAAAAAAAGCTGACTAGTTTATTTGTTGATTCTGCCTAACCTAAAAAACGAACAAAAGACAATTCATTTATTTCTTAAGAATTGTCTTTTTATTTATTATATTACTCTAAATTTTGTACTTACTAATGATTTAACTCTATAAATTTTTATTCTATTTTTTATTTTTCCTAAAAGGTCTTTGAAAGAAGCTGGGCTTAAACCTATTATCAAACTTTCTTCTTCCATTTTGGTATAACTTGAAGGATTTGGTTTAAATATAATTTTATTTTTCTCGCCAACTATTATAAGATCCCTAGCTTTTGGAATTCTACCTTTTATTACTTTCTCTAAAATTTTCATAGAATCCAAATCAACTTCAATTATATACTCTGTAAAAAATATCAGTTTTCTTTTCTTTTTCCAAATAACCTTTTCACTAAATATCATTCCAGTATTAGATCCATCTTTTTTAATACCTTCTTGGATTAATTTATCAATTCTCTCTATTTCCATCAAACATTTTCTATTTATATCAGTAATGAAAAACTCCATGTGATTTGAAAATAAATCTAATACTTTTTTACTGTTCCAACTCTTTATAGCTATTTGCTCATTCTTTGTAATACCAACAATTTGTAAAAACTCCCTAATACCCTTACTAGTTTTAATAGGTTTCAAATCAGGATCATAAACTACTGTTACACCATTTAATAATGAACCTTTCGGAAACTCAGTTATTCCTTTTGTTGGTATGACATGCTCATTTGCAATAAAATTGCCTGATGAATATGCATAACCAGAAAACTCTTGAATAAAATCTACCCCAAACTTTGGCGGCACTTTTTCATCGCTTTTTAACCTAAAAGAAACCTCAAATCCTACTCCACTCAATTTTGATCCATCCCAGAGGGTTTCATATAAGTCAGATAATTTATTTGTTACAAAATGCCAATGGGGATATGGTTCAACTCTCTTATATACATAAATCCCATCCTTAACATTAAAATTTGTAATCTTACTATCCTCATCATTCAACAAAGGAAATTTATAACATTTATTACCAGTATAAAAATTCTCTATTGATTCTACAATAGTTGTAACTCCTACTTCTTCAGATTTTAATACTGGTTTCCATTCAAGTTCTTCAGCTACTAATTCATCAAATGTATTTGGTAAATTGTCATCATCTGTTTTTTTGCTACTTGAACCATTTATATGATCTTCATCTAAACTATTAACATTTTTAGGAATGTTAATTTTGTCTTTACTTACATCATCTAAGTTTATCACATCATTATCATCAATCATGATTACTTCTTTTCTGTTTAAAAGACTACCAATATCTATATCATCTTTTTTATCAATTTTTTCTTCTTCTTTCTTTTTGTAATCTTTTTTTACTGATCCAGGATCTTTTTTTGAATTTAATTTAGATTCTTCTTTTTTCTTTTCTGGTTCAATATTTAATTTTTTAGATGGCTTTTTGCTATTTTTTTCAATAAATGGTGCTTCCTCTTCTAATGATTCACTAGCATCTTCAAAATCATCTTTTGCTTTACTATTCTCTGAAAAGGGAACTGACTTATTATTTTCATCATCTTTACTGCTATCAATATTATTATCCAGGCTCTTGTCTTCAACCTGGTCTTCATTAACTATTTTTGTATCCTCGCCACTTAATACATTTTTAGTATCTTTTTTAGGATCCTCAGTTGAAAACTTTTTAGTACTACCCTCTTCCTTATTATTTACACCATTTTTTGGATTAGTATTTTTAAAACCTTCTCCATTAACTTTATTGTCTGGCATATTTTTTCTATTTCCCCTTCCCACAATTAAGCTCGCAAATAACTACACTTATTTATGTAAATTTAAAATTAATATCAAAACTCTTCCTCAATAGCCTGCATACACAATTATTATATAATATTTTTTACAGTTTAACCACATAAGTCGGGAAATATTATTTGATATTTATAAAAAATTATTAATCATATAAAACTATTAATTAGAGATATCCAAAAAACAAATTACTTATATCAGCCCATTCATCATCTTTTTAACTTAATATAGTAATTTAAAGACAATAAGAATGTGATACTATTTCTTAGTTTCTCCTGGTTCTATAATAATATACTTCAAAACTATCAAAAAATTATCAAAAATTATCTTTCAACTCTAATAACATTTTCAACTTTTATTACATCATCAATTAGTTTAATGTCAACAATTGCTTTTTCAATAGATTTCTCTTTGGTTTTATGAGTTACAAAAATTAAAGGTGCACATTTTCCTATTTTATCTTTTTGTATTAGAGAAGCTATACTCACACCGTAAACAGCAAATACTCCTGCAATTTTTGATAAAACTCCTGATTTATCTTTTACAGTTAATCTAACAAAAAATTCTGTTTCCCAATTATCATTAAATTCAATATTATCATTAAGTTTTACATTTTCATGAAAGGTTTGATATCTGTGGTTATCAGATTGTTTGCATGCAGAAAGCACATCTGATACAACTGCACTTCCTGTAGGCATATCACCCGCTCCTCTTCCATACAGCATAAGTTCTCCTACAGCACTCCCTTTAATAAAAATAGCATTAAATGAATCTTTTACTGAAGCTAATGGATGATCAGCAGGTATAAATGTTGGATGTACTCTTGTCTCAATTTTATTTTCATATTTTTTTGAAATAGCTAATAATTTTATTTCATATCCTAATTCTTTCCCATAAATAATATCATCCAAAGTAATATGAGAAATTCCTTCCCTATATATATTTTTTAATGGTACTCTCGAATGAAATCCCATAGATGATAATATAGACAATTTATACATAACATCTAAACCTGAAATATCAGCACTTGGATCCGGTTCTGAATATCCAAGCCTTTTTGCTCCTTCTAATGCATCATCAAATTTAATTCTATCATCTGACATTTTTGTCAACACATAATTTGTTGTTCCATTTATTATACCTAAGATATTTGTTATCTCATTTGCCTGCATTGACTCTCCAATAACTTTAATAATAGGTATACCTCCAGCAACACTTGCTTCAAAATATAATCCCACATTATTTGATCTTGCAGCATTATCAAACTCATCCCAATGTTTTGCAATTACTTCTTTGTTTGCAGTAACAACAGTTTTTTTATTATTTAAAGCGGCTAAAATCATTGTGCGAGCAGGCTCTATACCACCCATAACTTCAATTACAATCGATATATCATCATCTAAAATAATATCCTTATAATCCTCAGTCAATATATCAGATCTAAAATTTATATCTCTATTTTTATTTTTATCTCTTACTAAAATTCTTTTTATTTTAAGATCAACTTTTTCTTTATGGTAAATAGATTCTTTATTACCTTGTATTATTTTATAAACACCTTTACCTATATTTCCAAATCCAAAAAAACCTATGTTTTTTTTCATCACTTTTCACCACCATTTACTAACTCCTGTCAGGGATACTAAAGTAACAAATCCATTATCTCAAGTAGCAAATCACTTAATTTTAGTGACTCCCAAATAAGAAGGATATGCTATCACTTTTTTAGTTCTCCTTAGGGTTATATAGATATATTTCCTAAGAATTATTAAAAATAAATCATTCTGATATTATTTTTATTTTCTTCTTAACATTCAAATTTCTGAGTTTGTTTAAATTATACAAATTATTCTATTTAAAAAATTAATTACAACTCATTATTATAGATTAAATAATTAAAAAATAAAACCATTGAAACATAATTCTATTAACTTTCTCTTAACTATAGTAATAATATATTAAAATAATCTTAAAAACTATTTAATTATTTCTCATAAAAATTATAAAATCCCTTTATAACAATATTTTTTGTGCCATCATTGTTTTTAATTAATTCAAACTTGTTTTTATCTTTATATTCTGAATATGGAATTGATACTTCAATTGTATCATCTATTTTAATTTTTATATTTTTACATTTTTTCTCAACCCACTCTTTATCGATTTGAAATTTATCCAATTCTAAACCCTTTGATTTTAAATTATTGACATAGTCTTCTTTAATATCAAGTTTATTTTTAAATACATCACTTGAAAATTCATCTACATCAACATCTTCCTCTTCATGTAAAACAAAATGCATTTTCTCCCTTATTTCCTCAATATCATCAAATTCATCAACCTTAATTTTTTCCTTTACCCAATTATCAGTTTCTGTTTTCAATATTTGGGTATAAAATTTATCATCAAATATTATTCTTGCCTCTAAAAATTTATTTATAAAATAATTATCATCTGATTTTAACTTATTAAAATCTTTTATTTTAGTATCTAAAATACACAAGTTTTCTATTGCATCATAGTATGATATGAACGCTCCTTTTTGTATTTTCTGATTAACTCCTGGTAATGATGTTTCTTGTTTCTTAATCGAGATTTTATACTTATCTCCTACTACTTCAATATCATGAAAATAAGACTCACTATATTCAAGACTTAAATAACCTACCCACTTACAACCTTCATCGTCATCAAACAAGCAAATAATCAAGTCAGATGAAACTGACTCAGAACTGTCCTTAGTTGCTGAATGTAAATTCACTGCTATTTCTTTTGATAACTCAGTAAATCCTATCCCGCTTTCTAATATTTTTTTTGATATTTCTTTTACTTTACTACTGGGATTAAAATTAGCTTTTCTTGTTTTTTCATCTTTAAAAGCTTTTTTTATATGTTTTTCTAGAAAATTGGAAATTGTTTCATTTATTTCTACTTCATACTCATTAAAAATTGGTGCGTCAGAATCTTTGTTTATTATATGTACAATTACTCTATTAATTATCATTTATGCACATCCTTAAATATAAATAAAATAAAACTTCTTTTTTCTATATGTATAAATTTGGAGAACCTAAAAAATAATACTGAATTCATAAAACAACTTTTTTATAAAATATTAATGTTTAAAAAAATTTTAAAAAAGTTAGATAGTTTATTTTTTGATTCTGTTCTTATATCAAATTATTATATAACAATCATGTCCATGATTAAAGAATTATTTTTATTCATTGTCAACTTTATTTATTAAATTAAAGTAACAAATATTATTGTTACAAAAATTGATTTCATCACTAACCAATACAAGTTAAATTCAAGTTATTCTATAGCAATAAAAATATGTTATTATTTTTTAAATTCTTCTGATAAAATATTTATTTACAATTTATTAAAATATTCTTCAAAATCTTATATTATTATATTATTATATTATTATAAGATAGAGAATTAATAATAAAAGATACAAAAAAATAAATTGTCATTCTTAAATACCGAATCACATATCGAGGTAAATGACTTCAAACAAAAGTTTTTTCGTTAATACATTTTAAAATCAATAGAATTGCAACTATTTACTTTGATAAAAAACTATTAAATTTGAAAGGAATTAAAAAATGGGTAAATTATTTAAAATATTAGACCCAAAATTATTATTCATATTATTTATAAACAGTATTCTAGGAGGAATTTTAGTTACAATACTTTTTTTAACTCTTCCTTTTTTTAAAAAGAACGATATTAATACTCCAGATTTAGATATAATAAAAAAAATAACCAAAATTGAAGTAGAAGAAGTAAAATCTTCTATTCCTTCAATAGCAAAAGAAATAAGTAATTCCATTGTTGGTATAAAATCAACAAATAAATCAGATTATTTGTTTTTTCCAAAAGATAATATTGTTGAAGGTTCAGGTATAGTAATCAGAAAAGATGGTTATATAATAACCAACAGTCATGTTATTGAAAACTCATTAAAAGATGGTACAATTGAAGTCTTCTTTAAAAATAACTCTTCATACCCTCAGGAAGCCGTGCTAATAGGTAAAAATGAAAATAAAGACATTGCTGTTATAAAAATAGAAAGTTCTGATCTTATTACAGCAAATTTAGGAAACTCCAATGAATTAAAAGTTGGAGAAACGGTTATAGCTATTGGTAATCCAAATGGATTAGAATATTTTGGTTCAGTAACAGTTGGTGTAATTAGTGGTTTAAATAGAATTGTATCAATTTCAGATAAAAATTTGTCCGATCTTATTCAAACTGATGTATCTATTGCTCCTGGAAATAGTGGTGGTGCTCTTTTAAATCTGAAGGGTGAAGTAATTGGTGTTAATACATCTAAAATAACCAATGAAGATTATGAAGGAATTGCCTTTTCTATTCCAATTAATGAAGCAGATAAAATTTCAAAGGAATTAATTAAAAATAAAAAATAATACTTATGGAAGAAAAATAGTATTTACAAAAGCATTTTTCTTCCATAAGGCAGAATCAAAAAATAAACTCTAATTCTCGAGTATGAATTCGCACGATTTAAGCGAACTTCAGACGAAAAGAATTCGGTATTATTTTTTAGGCTCTCCTAAGGGATATCCTATAGATTACTTCTTATTAATTTTAAAATTAATTTTTTTCTCTTAATCTTTATTTTTATCTTTATTTTTGTTTTTAGTTTCTTCTTTAGCTTCTTCTTCAGTTAAAAGTGCCTCTGTCGAATACTTATTAACAGAATTCCAGAGTATCCATTCTTCATAACCAGCATCATAAACTGCTTTTATTTGTGCTCTTACATCTTCTGCTCCATAATCTTTGTAATATCCATCTCCTAACCATGTAGCATCAAAATCTTGTAAATATGGTCTCATTTTCGCTCTATAATCCTTAACTTTTGATACTCTTTCTTTAGCTTTTACCATTGTATTAAAAACTACTTCATATGGTTTAAAATCGGGCTTTTCAAAAGGAATTCCATTGATTTTTTGACCTATCCTATAATGTGAAGGATATACCATTGGTGATAAATAATCTAAGTGATCTTTTCCTATATATTCAAGATATTGTCCTATTTGTTCTGTATCTTTTGGACTTTCACAAATTATACCGAAAACATCTCCTGATAAAACAACATCTGGCATTTCTTTTCTAATATAAGCAATAAATTCATTAATTATTTCATATCTTTCCAATCCTCCATCATCAAATACCATTGCATCTCTATTTCCATCATTAGAAAATCTAATGTAGTCAAATTGAATTTCATCAAATCCAAATTTAACAGCTTCTTTAGCAGTTTCTAAAATAATAGGCCAAGAATCTCTTTTATAGGGATCAAGCCATGTTATTTCTTTAGCATAAAACAAATCTCCATTCCTATCTTTTATGGCAAGATCAGGTCTTTTAAGTGATAATACAGGATCTTTAAAACATACAACTCTTCCTATAACATGAATATTATTTTCATGAAGTTTTTTTATAACTTTTTTAGGATAATATTTTTGTTTCCAACCACCAAATTCTTTTACTGAAGGAATTTCTGTCTTATAGCCAATATATCCGTCATCATCTTTAACATTTAGCACAACTGAGTTAACTTCAGTTTTATTAATTAAATCAATAAAGTATTCTAACTTATCATCTAATCCTGCATTCCATCCTGTTAAATATAAGGCTTTTACTTTTATATCTTCTTTTTCTTCTTTTTCTTCCTTCACTTCTTTGGTATTATTTGAACTTTCATTACTTTTTTTATTTTCTTTACCTTTATTTTCATCTGTACATGATGATAAAAATAAAATATTAAAAAAAACAAATGCAAGAAAGACAAAAGATACAAAATTTTTTTTTGTCCTGTAGGTTTTAAAATTTTTAATCCCTTCATATGTGTTCATTTAAAGCCCTCCTGTAATTAGGCATAATCAAAAATATCATAAAACAAGTTTCTTCTAAAAATATTAGTAATTCAACAAATTAAAAAAAATTTGATTAGTTTATTTTTTGATATCCCTTATTTAAATTATAATCACACTTTTATTAATCACTTTGCAAATTCTTTCCATTCTATAATTTTAAATGTATCAGAAGTAATTCTCTGTCTCTCCAGATTTGAGTTTGGAATATCATATTCCAATAGTTTGAAAAAACCTTTTATATTAACATCAGTATCTAATAGTTTAAGAATTTTAGTCTCATTATGAGTTATTGTATTATCACCTAAGAAAATTATATTTCCACTTGCAATAATCGTTCCTGTAAATTCGTAACTATCATCAATATAAATATTACCATCTACAAATATAATTCCCTCATTTTTAGTTAACAACTTATCATTTGCCATCCAAAATTCTCCTGATTTTTTTATTTCAATATCTCCTTTTCCATAGAACAACATTCCATTTTGTGTATTATAAGGTTTATTAATTTCGATTTTATTTTCACCTGTAAATCTTGTGTCTATTAATTCTGTTATACTCTTTGAAGAAGTTACATAATCTAATTTAGGATATTCAGAATTATATGATTCATTTAATAAATCTTCTATTTTTTCATGATAATTTTCTATTTTTTGCATTTGTAAAGTACTAAATTCAAACTCATCTTTTGTAAAATCATTTATTCCATAAACTTCATTATTTGCAACAACAGAACCTAATGAATATCCAGGTATCTTTCCCCCTTCTAATGATATAGATATATTTTCTGTGTTTAAATATGCTAAATACAAATCATCCTTGCTCCATATATTGTCCCATACACCTTTGAAATGCATTGCTCTTTTGCCAATCGGGAAAAAATAAGGATCTGTCTCTTCGCTATTTCCAGTAATTAATTTATAGGATCCTCCATCATGATCATAATCTTTGGTACTTGGTACAGGATTTGGTGAAACATAACCATTATCATACCAAAACAACTTTTCATCTGTTTCTCCATCTTCTTTATCAGTAAATGCATTATAAAGTCTTCTATTTGATTTTAATGCTGATATTCCTGTCATATAAGGATATTCCCTTTCAATTTCAGATGGTGGAATAATTTCATTAACTGTAAAATCTACCAAAAATGAACTTCCTCCTATATATACCTCATCTTGAAAATTCATATTGGAATCACCATTTATAACAACACTACTTGTTCTTTTGAAGTTATAACTATCTTCTAAAATACTTTCATTACTATTTGAATTCGATCCATCAATTCGATATCCTGCATCAACTAATCCATAATATTTACCTTTTATATTAAAATTAGATAAACTCGAATCTATCTGAAGATTGTCTAATGTACAAACATTGTTCAAGGAAAAAGTAGAATAATTTGATTCAATTTCAGATATAACAGATCTGGCATATGAATTACCTTCTATTGTTATATCTCCCGTATCACTGCTTACTCCATATAAGGAATGTATGTATCCCATAGTAACAGCATCTTCTGTTATATTAATTTTACCGATTGAGTTAGTACCTGTTTTAGAACTATCGAATCCAAAGTATGTATCATTTGAAGCATAATCAGGTGTAATACCAGCAATTATACCTCCGTAATCATACCATCTTGCATCCTTATCTTCTTTTCCATCTATTCCCGTTGGAATAGTTCCAAATGCAAGAACACTTCCTTCAATATTAAGATTTCCACCTAAGGATAAAAGATTTTTTTCTGTTAATAATGCTCTCTTATATAAAACAGATGGAATTTCAGGCTTTTTATTGAGTACTTCTTTTACAGAAACTTGATATTCAGATTTTTCTTCGTCATTAGTATTTTGAGCAGTTAAATCAAATTTTACTCTTAAATTCTTTTTATATTCATTATATATTCCCTCAACTTCTATAGTTATTACATTATCATCGACTTCATAAATTACGTCATCTAGATAAACACTTCCTCCATAATCTTCTAATTCATAGTATGCAATTATTCCATTATCTTCAGTTGTACCAAGTAATTCCTTTCTATATTCCAATAAATTAACATTTGTTTCAAATTCATCTTTTAACCCTTGATAGTAAAATTCCAAATACTTTGTATTAAACTCATTATTTAAAGCATCATAATTTACAGATCCATCATTATTCGATCTTAAATTTAAAGGATCATCCTGGATGTTATTTTGTAAATTTGATGAAGTATTAACTCTAGCTTCCTCTTGTATTGCTGTAACTTTTTCATCTATTACTTTTGCAATTCTCTCTACCCCAGATTCTGCCATAAAATAAGTTTTATTATATTCACTATAAAATATACTCATTTGAAAATTATTCATAGTTAACATAACAATTGACGAGCCAATAAGTGATAACACAATTAAAGAAAGAACTGCCATTATTAAAGCAGAGCCATTTTGAGATTTTAAAAATTTATGCAAATCTGGTTTATTATTTTTTAACATATGAGACCATCCTATCCATCTCTTCTCCATCAATCTCTACAATAACTTCAATTCTATATAAATTGTTATTATATTTATTAATAGAATTATTAATTAAATTTGTATAAATACTAAAATTTTTCTCTCCATTGTTTATTATTTTTAATCTTTCCGAAGTTTGATTACCCATAACATATAGTTTAACGTTTTTATCTACAGTATCACTTACAGTTAAATGTAACTCAAATACCCCTTCTAAAAGATCTTTGAATTTAATTCCCAAATTTATACTTTCAATATTGTTACTGAAATTATTATTTGCAAGTTCTAATAATGATGAATTTTCAAAACTATAATTATAATTTCCTGTTTGCCCATCAAGATTTAGATAATAATATTGTGGTAATAAATTATATAGTGATCCTTCTAAATTAAGTTTATTGTTTTCTATTATCATATCTATATCTAAATTTTCCATATTATAATTATCATCTACAAAGGAACTAAATACCTGTTCTTCTCCCTCATCTCTATTTGGAATAACTCCAAAAGATGATTTGCTAATTTTGTAATTAACAATTGCATTTTCTATAGCATTAATTTTATACATTAATTCAGTATTATCACTTATATATTCTTGAAAATTTTCTGAAATGTTTGCTTCTAAAAATTCTGGTTTTGATTTAATCTCTTCAATAACAAGATTCATTAAATTATATGCTTTGATTTTATCATCAGCAAATGCATTATTTTCAGATGAACTTATTGATGTAGCTACGAAAGGTACTACTATTATTGACATTATTGATATTGTTATAATAAGTTCGACTAAAGTTATTCCCTTAATATTTTTCATTTAACATCACTCATTTTTTATAAATTCAAATTTAACATCACCCGAAATCTGTCCTGCTTCAATTCTAGATTTATCCTTGTCATCATTTATTACTTTTACTATAAATTTATTTTTTGTACTGTTTATAACATTAAAATTCATACCTGAATTATCCCCTTTAAATTTTCTGTTTATTGAATTTACAACTAAAACTATATCATCTCCAGATGGTTTAAATTCCACCATTTCTGTATATGTTTGTTCAGGAAAAGAATCTTGCTCAGTTCTATATTTAACAAAATGTTTCCCATTTTTTTCTATAAGTTCAAAATCTACAAAAATATTTTTATTACCATCACCATAGATCGTAGGAATTAAATCAATTCCTTCACCTGATATTATGTTTTTTCCTACTATTGTTATAGTAGGTGGTGCCATATTATTACCAAAAGGTAACAAATTAATTAAAAAGTCATATTTGCCGATTTCAGATAAAATATCTTTTTCCAACTCTGTATAAGTAATTAAATCACTTTCAGCGTTATCTTTATCTACGTTATCCATAGTATCTTTATTAATACCATCTACTAGACTAAAAATATCCTTATCTTTATTTATATTAATTTCATTGATTTCCTCACCATGTAAAAAACTAAAATCTTCTGCACTTGAATCTTTGATTCCAAAAACATGTAATTTTAAATTAAAATTCAAATTATCTTCTAAAGTATTTTCTATAAAAATATCTGCAAACTCCATTTTATTCTTTTTAGATTTTACAATCTTAATAAATTTTTTTAATTCGTCATATGTTCCTGATGAATTTATCCTTATTGGGAGGTAAAATCCATCCCCCTCATCTAATATGCTATTTTCCTCACCATCTAAATCAATTAGACTTCCTATACCAAAGAACTCCATTGCTTTAACTAATTTATTATCTTTAATTATTGTTTCTTCTTTCTTCTCAGATTTAGATTCTTCTTCTTCAGGTCCACCTGTTTTTTCATCTTCGTTTTTATTTTCATCATTTTTATTTTCATCATTTATAGAATTTTCTGATTCAGCAGGAATTTCACCTAAGTTTTCATCTTTTGGAGTTGAGTTGAAACCCAATATTGTTTCAAATTGAAAATCATTTATTTTTAAACCTGATTTTACTGACGAATCTTTTAGTATTAAAAGTAACTCATCATAATTTATATAAGGTGGTAGAACTTCCCACAAATTTTTCTGTTTTTGATACAATATTTTTAACTCTGTATCAATATTTTTTACCCTATTCATATATTCTTTATTAATTTCATATTCGTTATTATATACAGTAATTTCTTCTTTTAGTTTATTCATATTTTTAACCTTTGGCATAAGGAAAAAATAAAAATATACAAATATTAAAACAAATATTCCTAATATTATCAATATCTTTTTCTCTTTATCTGTTATATTTGTGCTCATCTAATCACCTTCATTTGTTAATAATATAATTCTATTGTAGAAGTAAATTTATCTGAAAAACCATTTGTCTCGTTTTCTGATTCATCCTTGTTGTTTGATTTAGCCATTTTATTCAGTGATGATATACTTATTTTATTAAAAAACTCATTCTCTCTGAGATTAGCAATAAACGTAATAACTTCCTCTTCATTATCTGAAATACAATTCAAAATTAATATTCTTTCTTCTTTTGATTCTCCAGACATTTTATAGCTCATAATAAAAACATTTTCTGGTCTTGAGTCTTCAATATTCTTAAACAACTTTATCTCATTATTATTAAATGTAAATATTTTAGAAGCTACATCTTTTCTGTCGTTATATATTTGATGAAATTCATCCAAAACATTCGTTTTATCAATATATCCTGATGTTTTTTCTGCTTTTTCAGTTATTTTTTTCAAATGAGTTTCATAAGTTTTTTGCTTAACAATTGGAATAACAAAAGCTAAAATAAAAACTATACAAAACATGAAAATTCCAATTGAAATATAAACCTTTCTTTTTTTCTTTTTTTTAGCATCAAAATAACTTTTTGGTATAAGATTAATATCTTTCAAATTATTCACACACCTTGCTTAGAAGAACCTAAAAAATAATCTTCCAGAGAATCTAAAAAATAACATCTCTTTATATAATCCTAATAACAAATAGTATCTGAGAATTACTAAAATCATGAGATTCATTATTATGAAATGTAAATTTATTTTTTGACTTTCCCTTAATCAAATCATCATTTCTTAGTTTCTAATTAATATATTTTTTTCTAAAAGTACTTTCTAATTCTACTTCAACATCATAATCTGATTTTAATTTTATGTATATTTTTATTATATTTGTATCATAACCTTCTGGTTTTTCTTCTTTTACATTAAAATCAATTACTTGGATATTTGTATTATTTAAAACGCTTTCACCATTTCTTAAAAGTTTGTTTTCTAAAGAATTAAACTCATACTTTAAAGAATCATTTATAAACAATGTCTTATTATCATCCTGTGATGTAGAAGTCTCATTAGAATCCATTCTAAGGTCTGTTAGAATTGAATCCATAATATCTCTAGATTTTTGATCTAATAATACTGATGAATTGTCGATGTAAAAATTTTTATACCAAGTGTCAAAAACCAAAGTAACTGGTCCAATTATTATTAAAAGGATAGATACAGTTGTAATAACTTCAATAAGAGTATATCCTTTATTATTCATTTAAATCACTGACCTCTAAATTATTTATAAGATTGTACCAATTGCATTTATAAGATAAGGAAATTTTTGTTCAAAAATATCACTTTCTCTTTTATTCTTGTTAATAATTCTATCGTCATATTTAATACTTTCTACAGGTAAATTCATATAAGATGATAAAAATTTATCCATTCCATTTATCTTACTACCTCCACCACATATAAAAATTTTACTAATTCTATTTCCATACATTCTTGAATTATAAAAATCCAAAAACCTGTTAATATCATCAGTTTGACTCATAATAGTGGGTTTTACTATTTCGTTTAGTTGTTTTGCTTCCTGATCAACATTTTCAATATTATTATCTTCTGACAAAACTAGTTTTTTACATTTTAAGTTCTCTCCCAACTCATAGTCCACATTCATTGTATTTGATATAGTTTCATCTAATTCTTTACTGCCTTTTAGAAGTATTCTATTAAACATTAATGTACCTTTTGAAAAAATGCAAACACTTGTTGTATTCGCACCAAAATCAATTACTGCATATTCTCCCAATTCAGTTTTTTCTTCTTTTGAAATTCTTCCAAAACTCATATATTTATATATACTATTTGCAGGTATATCTATTGATTTTATATCCATTTTCAATATTTTAGGAATTTGCATATAATCATTAACTAAATTATTAGGAACAGCTACTAAAAGTAATCTGTAAAAATTTCCTTCATCATCACTTGTTTCTTCTATTATTTTATAATCAAGTACATAATCATCTAAGCTTACTGGAAAATACTGTGGAGCTTCAAAATCTAAAATACTTTCTATTTCTTTTTCCTCAACTTTAGGAATTTTTATATCTCTTGTAATAATACTGGTTCCAGAAATACTTAGTTTTAAATTCTTTGAATTTATATTTTTTCTTTTATATGATAATCTCAAACAATTAATAATTGAACTTAAGTCTACTATTTTTCCATCCTGAACAGAATTTTCAGGTGTTTTAAAGATATCAAAATTTATTATTTCAATTTTCTGTTTATTAATTTTTCCATAAACTAATTTGATGTTTCTTTTACCTATATCAACTGCAACACATCCACTTGAAAGCATATTAGAAATCACCCCTTAGATTATTCATCAATTTGTAAATTTATACTAATCCAAAAATCACTAGTATTAGATTAGGCATAATCAAAAATTTCATAAGACAATTTTTTTCTGAAAATATCGATGGTTTAACGAATTTTCAAAAAAAGTTGGCCAGTTTATTTTTTGATTCTGCCTTATTTAATCAAAATTTAGATTCGACAAGCAATTTTATTATATAACTTGTCGAATCTTTTTATGAAACCTAAAAAATAATAATCAATTTACTCAACAGCTACCCAACCTGTGGCTTCAGGAGCAGCTTCTGAAGCTTGAACTTCTCCTGTAACTTGTTTAACATAAAACTCAAAATCTGCCTGTTGACAATTTGGTACAGAACCTAACTCACTTTCAACTACAGTTACTACAGCAGATCCTGTTAAACTAGCATTTAATGTAAGTGTTCTTTTAGCTGCTGCTCTTTTTACAACGCCTTCAATAACTTTAGCATTTGAATTGTCAGCACTTTTTTCTGAATCACCAATATAAGAAGTTAAAAGAGGTACGGCAATAGCTGTTAATACACCTAAAATTGTGACAACAACTATTAATTCTGTCAAAGTAAATCCTTTTCTCTTTTTCAACATTTTTTTCAACATAAAAAACCCTCCTATTTAATAAACTTAACTTTAACCCATTCCTTGATACATCTTGAACATAGGATAAATCATTGATATTACAATAGCTCCTATTATTATTGCCAGAAAAAATATCATCAGAGGCTCCAACATTGAGATAATCTTATTTATCGCAGTATCTACCTCATCATCATAAAAGTCAGCTATTGTTTCAACTATAGAATCGAGACTACCAGATTCTTCTCCAACACTTATCATTTGTATAACCATTAATGGAAATATTTTTATTTTATCTAAAGGTTCGGCTAGTGTTGAACCATTTCTTACTTCCTCAATAACATTTTCTATACCTTTTGATATCAATACATTGTCAACAACCTTTTCAATGACTTCAAGAGCCTGAATCAATGGTATTCCTGTTTTTAAGAGAATACTCAAAGTTCTTGAAAATCTTGATGCAAGTATCTTAACATAATTTGAACCTATCATTGGCATTTTAATCATATACATTCCAAGATATTTTTTTACCCTTCTACTTCTTCTTATCTTGGTAAAAATATACTTATATGAACCTATAACCACAGGAATCGCAACAAAAAATTTATAGCTTCTTACAAATTCACTTACAAATTTTAATATTCTTGTAGGTAATGGCAACTCCATTCCCATATTATCAAATATTCCAATAAATTTAGGAACTACAAATACAAGCATAAAAAATACCATTACCATTGAAATAGCACCAATAACTAAAGGATACATCATTGCTGTTAATATTTTTTGCTTTATTTTACTTTCTTTAGCAAAATGTATAGATAAGCGTTCAAGTGCATTATCAATATTTCCGCTAACTTCACCCACTTCAATCATACTAATCATAATAATAGGAATATATTTACTATGAATATTTAATGCTTCTGATAATCCAAGTCCTTTTTGTAAATCATTATAAACCTTGTTTAAGATATAAGTTAATGTCTTATTTTGAGACTGTCTTTTTAATAAATCAATACAGCCTATTACTGTAAGACCTGAAACTATCATAGTGTGAAATTGTTTACAAAACACAACTAAGTCTTTATAAGGTATACTTTTCAAATTCCTAATTGCTGAGCTTTCTTCCTTGTTTAAAACTTCAGTTATTGAAATAGGATAAATATTTTTAGTCCTTAGTTGAGATACTACACTATTTTTATCTCTTAAATCAATTTTTCCAGAAACAAGCTCTCCCTTGGAATTTCTTCCTTTATAGCTAAATTGTGCCATTGCATTCTCCCCCTGGATCACATCATTGGCATTTTTATAAAATCTTTAAGGAAAGTCTAAAAATAAATATTATGTTTATTTATTTTTTGATATCCTTTAGTATTTTTAATATTTTAATATTTTTTCTACAGTTTAAATTTATTTCTTTTGATATGAATATCTGAAAAATATTAAACTCATCTCCGCTAAATCACCACAAAAAAATGATTTAATACTTAGAAATGATAATTTCTCAAAAATATTCCTTAATATGAAGTTAGTATATTTGATTTGTTTAAGATTTGAGATTTTATTCGGCATTTTCAGAAAAAAGTTGTCTTATGAAATTTTTGATATTCTTAAATAACTTCAATTAAATCTTATCACATTTTTTGCTAAATTTCAATATATTAAGTCGAATTATAATTTATTTTTGTTTTTTTAATAAAAAAAGGTAATTATCCTCTAAGGAAAATTACCTTTAAAAATTTTTATTCTAAAATAGATTTTAAAAACAACATCTATTCAATTATATCTGCAACAACTCCAGCTCCAACAGTTCTTCCACCTTCGCGAATAGCAAATTTAAGTCCTTTTTCCATAGCAATTGGAGTTATTAATTTAATTGTCATTGTTATACGGTCACCAGGCATTACCATTTCTGTTCCTTCAGGTAAGTTTAATACACCTGTAACATCAGTAGTTCTAAAATAAAACTGTGGTCTATAACCATTAAAGAATGGAGTATGTCTTCCGCCTTCTTCTTTAGTTAATATATAAACTTCTCCATTAAAATGAGTATGAGGTTGTATTGATCCTGGTTTAGCTAAAACTTGTCCTCTTTCAATATCAGTTCTTTGAATACCTCTTAGTAAGCAACCAACATTGTCTCCAGCAACACCATGATCCATAATTTTTCTAAACATTTCAACACCAGTTACAACAGTTTTTCTTTTTTCTTCATTCATACCAATAATTTCTACTTCTTCACCAACTTTTACAGTACCTCTTTCAATTCTTCCAGTTGCAACTGTTCCACGACCAGTAATTGAAAAAACATCTTCAACAGGCATTATAAAAGGTTTATCTGTAGCTCTCTCAGGAGTAGGTATATAATCGTCTACAGCTTTCATTAGATCCAATATTGGTTTATATTCCTCTACATCATTAGCAGTTGCACTTGATTCTAATGCTACTAATGCTGAACCTCTAATTATTGGAATATCATCACCTGGAAAATCATATTCATTTAATAAGTCTCTTAATTCCATTTCTACTAATTCTATTAATTCTTCATCATCAACTTGATCACATTTATTTAAAAATACTACTATGTATGGAACTCCAACTTGTCCTGCTAACAAAATATGTTCTCTTGTTTGTGGCATTGGACCATCTGCAGCAGATACTACAAGTATTGCTCCATCCATTTGAGCTGCACCTGTAATCATATTTTTAACATAGTCAGCATGTCCTGGACAGTCAACATGAGCGTAATGTCTTGTTTCAGTCTGATACTCAACATGAGCAGTATTAATAGTAATACCTCTTTCCTTTTCTTCAGGAGCCTTATCAATATTTTCATAATCCATGAAATCTGCTTGTCCTGTTATTCCTAAAACTTTAGTTATAGCAGCAGTTAAAGTAGTTTTTCCATGGTCAACATGACCTACTGTTCCAATATTTACATGTGGTTTATTTCTTTCAAACTTAGCTTTCGCCATTTCTTTTTCCTCCTTTTTAATCGCCACTTCTATTTTTTATTTAATAGACTACATTTAATCAATTAATATTGAATATTCTAACTCATACTATGTAAAATTTCAATATCATTAAATGTTAAAATTTAACTTTTAAATTTATTTTTTATTAATTAATGTTTCTTGAATACTTTTTGGTACTTGTTCAAAATGACTGGTCTGCATTGTAAATACACCTCTGCCTTGAGTTCTTGACCTTAATACAGTTGCATATCCAAACATCTCTGCTAATGGAACAAATGACTTTATGAGTTGAGCTCCCTGTCGTGATTCCATGCCATCAATTCTTCCTCTTCTTGCATTAATATCACCCATAACATCACCCATATATTCTTCAGGAATAACAACATCAACTTTCATTATAGGCTCTAATAGTACTGGGTTTGCTTTGCTGCACGCTTCTTTTAATGCCATTGAACCGGCTATTTTAAAGGCCATTTCTGATGAGTCAACTTCATGATATGAACCATCATATAAAGTTACTTTAACATCAACCAGTTGATAGCCACCCAAAATTCCTGAATTCATAGCATCTTGAATTCCAGCGTCAACTGCTGGAATATACTCTTTTGGAATAGATCCTCCAACAATCTTGTTAACAAATTCATAGCCTAAACCTGGTTCTTGAGGTCCCACTTCAATGCAAACATGTCCATACTGACCTCTACCACCTGACTGCCTTGCAAATTTCTTATCTACCTTAACAGCCTTTAAAATTGTTTCTTTGTAAGCAACTTGAGGCTTACCAATATTTGCTTCAACTTTGAATTCTCTTAACATTCTATCAACAATTATTTCAAGATGCAGTTCACCCATACCAGATATAATAGTTTGACCTGTTTCAGTATCTGTATGAGCTCTAAAAGTAGGATCTTCTTCAGATAGTTTCTGAAGAGCTATACTCATTTTTTGCTGACCAGCTTTAGTTTTAGGTTCTATGGCTATATGAATTACTGGTTCAGGGAATTCCATAGATTCTAATATAACTGGCTCACTATCTGTAGATAAAGTATCTCCAGTTGTAGTATCTTTTAAACCAACAGCCGCAGCTATATCTCCTGAATAAACTCTATCTATCTCTTCTCTTGAATTAGCATGCATTTGTAGAATTCTACCAATACGCTCTTTTTTATTTTTAGTGGAGTTTAATACATAGGAACCTGATGCTAATGAACCTGAATAAACTCTGAAAAAGCAAAGTTTTCCAACAAAAGGATCCGCCATAATTTTAAATGCAAGAGCAGAAAATGGAGCACTATCATCAGAAGGTCTTTCAACTTCTTCCTCAGAATCAACAACAACACCTCTTATAGGCGGAATGTCAATTGGTGAAGGCATATAGTCTACAATAGCATCTAACAACTGCTGTACGCCTTTATTTTTATATGATGACCCAACAGTTACTGGTGTCATTTTCACCATTATTGTTGCAGTCCTTATACCGGCACGTAATTCATCAATACTAAGTTCTTCTCCCTCTAAATACTTCATCATAAGATCTTCATCTTGTTCTGATACAGCCTCAACTAACTCTGTACGATATTTTTGAGAGATTTCTTCCATATCTGACGGAATATCTCTTACTTCAATATTCTGTCCAAGGTCATCCATATATATATGCGCCTTCATTTCAACAAGATCAATTAAACCAATAAAGTCAGATTCTGCTCCTATTGGTAACTGTATTGGAATTGCATTAGTCTTTAATCTTGTTTTCATCATATCTACACAATTAAAGAAATCAGCTCCCATTATATCCATCTTATTGACATAAGCAATACGAGGTACATTATAATTATCTGCTTGTCTCCAAACAGTTTCAGATTGTGGCTCAACACCGCCTTTTGCACAAAAAACAGTTACAGAACCATCAAGAACTCTTAATGATCTTTCAACTTCAACAGTAAAATCAACGTGCCCCGGCGTATCTATAATATTTACTCTAACATCTTTCCATTGCGCAGTAGTTGCAGCAGAAGTTATTGTAATACCTCTTTCTTGTTCTTGTTCCATCCAATCCATTGTTGCAGCACCTTCATGTACTTCACCAATTTTATGAACTCTCCCAGTATAAAACAAAATTCTTTCTGTTGTTGTTGTTTTACCTGCATCTATATGCGCCATAATTCCTATATTTCTTGTTTTTTCTAAACTAAATTGCCTAGGCATTTCTTTCATCCTTTCAAAATTACAAAAAACTATTCATTTTTTATTTATTTCTGTATTTATTTCTATATTATACCTATAATATAATTAGTTCAAACTTCTTTGGAGCCCTAAAAAATAATATCACATTTTTAAATCTTAGAATCACTAAAATTATGTGATTTCTCATTTTAAAATGTATCTTTATTTCTTGGATATCCTTACCATCTATAGTGAGCAAATGCCTTATTAGCTTCTGCCATCTTGTGAGTATCTTCTTTTTTCTTATATGCTTGACCTAAACCATTAATAGAATCTAAAATTTCACCTGCAAGTCTTTCTTTCATAGTTCTTTCATTTCTTTTCCTTGCATAAGTAACTAACCATCTCAATCCTAAAGTTTGTTTTCTCTCAGGTCTTACTTCTACAGGTACTTGGTAAGTTGAACCTCCTACCCTTCTTGCTTTTACTTCTAAAACAGGTGTAATTTTCTCCAATCCTTGTTCAAAAACCTCTAATGGATCTTTTCCTGTTTTTTCTTTTACAATATCAAATGCATCATAACAAATTTTTTGTGCAACACCTTTTTTTCCTTCTAACATTATATTGTTAATTAACTTTGTAACGACTTTATCGTTATAAATAGGATCAGGCAACACATCTCTTTTGGGTATAAATCCTTTTCTTGGCACTTTCTTCCCTCCTTGTTATAAAATAAACAAAAATCATCGGTACTCGTAAGGAAAATTCCCCCACGTAAATGCTCTGTACATATTAAATATCTATATACTAAACAGCGTACTCGCACTAATTATTTTCATATTATTTTGATTTTGGTTTTTTAGTACCATATTTTGAACGTGATTGACCTCTATTTGTAACACCTGCAGTATCTAACGTTCCTCTTACTATATGATATCTAACTCCTGGTAAATCCTTAACTCTTCCACCTCTGATTAATACAACACTATGTTCTTGCAAATTATGTCCTATTCCTGGTATGTAAGCAGTTACTTCAATCGAATTTGATAACCTTACTCTTGCAACTTTTCTTAAAGCAGAATTTGGCTTTTTTGGTGTTATTGTTTTAACAACAGTACATACACCTCTTTTTTGAGGACAACTTATATCAGTTGATTGTTTTCTCAAAGAGTTGAAACCTTTTTGAAGAGCTGGTGCTGTAGATTTCTTTGATGAAGTTTTTCTACCAATCCTAACTAATTGGTTAAATGTTGGCATTCTTTCACCTCCTTAAATTTGATTCTTCTCGTTTAGGAAACCCTAAAAAAAATAACTTTCTATATTAAATATAATAAATATAGTCATATTATAGATACCACTGCTGCTCCTACATTAATTCCACACAATTTTCCAAGTAATTTCTTTGAATCAACATAGTTCACAGTAATATTTTTACTTTTTGCCATTTCAATTATATTTTTAACTATTTTTTCTTCTGCATCATTTGCAATATAAAGTTTTTTAGCTGTTTCATTTTCCAAAGCTTTGATTGACTGTTTTAAACCAATTGCTTTTTTACATGTTTTCAACTCTTCAATCACTGTTTACCTCCTTAAAATAACAGCCCAAACATCAATTTGATCATTCATTTCTTTTACTTACGCACTGACATATTCTATCAAAAAATTCTTTTCCTTGTCAAGAACTATTGAAAATTTGGTAGATTTTTTTATTAAGAGATACACAAAAAATAAACTCTAATTCTCAAGTATGAATTCCCACAATTTAAATAAACTTCAGGGGAAAAAAATATAATTTTGAACTAAATCCAATTCCTTTTTTAGAGCAATTTGACCTTTTTTCGGAAAAATTCTACTGTAAAATAACAAAATTTAAATAAATAATTTAAGTTATTTCACTTATAATCTATCCATACTATTAATCAAACTGCCCTAATAGAAACCTGGGTTCTCCCTAATCAGAAACAGTACTTATATTTATATCTTTATATCTACTCATACCTGTTCCTGCAGGAATTAATTTTCCAATTATAACATTTTCTTTTAATCCTACTAATGGATCAACTTTTCCTTTTATAGCAGCTTCAGTAAGTACTCTAGTTGTTTCCTGGAAGGAAGCTGCTGACAAGAAGGAATCTGTTGCAAGAGAAGCTTTAGTAATACCAAGTAAAGCCCTTTTGCCCACAGCAGGTGTAAGACCTTCTGATTCAACTTTTGCATTTTCCTCTTCAAAATCAAATGCATCCACCAAACTACCTGGAAGTAAGCTTGAATCACCTGCTTCATCAACTTTAACTTTTCTTAACATTTGCCTAACAATAACTTCAATATGTTTATCATTTATATCAACACCTTGTAGTCTATAAACCTTTTGAACTTCTTGAAGTAAATATTCCTGAACTCCATTTTCTCCTTTGATTTTCAAAATATCATGAGGATTAACAGAACCTTCTGTAAGTTCATCTCCAGCTTGAACAATATCATCATCTGCCACTTTAAGTCTTGAACCATAAGGAATTAAATAAGTTTTTGTTTCTCCTAATGAATCTGTACTAATTGGGCTTATAACAACTTCTCTTTTCTTTTTATCTTCTTGTACTTTTACAGTACCTTCAATTTCTGATATTATAGCTAGACCTTTTGGTTTTCTTGCTTCAAATAACTCTTCAACACGAGGAAGACCTTGTGTAATATCGTCACCAGCTACTCCTCCTGTATGGAAGGTTCTCATTGTAAGCTGTGTACCCGGTTCTCCTATTGACTGTGCTGCAATAATTCCTACAGCTTCACCAACATTACATTCTTCATTTGTAGCAAGATTTGAACCATAACACTTAGCACATACTCCATATTCTGCATGACATGTAAGTACTGATCTTATTTTAACTCTTGTTATACCAACTTTAATAATCTTTTCAGCTTCTTCTTCATCAATCATTTTTCCAAATGGAACAATTAACTCATTTGTATTAGGATCTATTATCTTTTCTGCTGCATATCTGCCAATAATTCTTTCCACCAATTCTTCAATAATTTCAGAACCATCTTTAACATCTGAAACAGATATACCTTTTCTTGTACCACAATCAACTTCTCTAACAATAACATCTTGACTTACATCAACAAGTCGTCTTGTTAAATATCCTGAATCGGCAGTTCTCAAAGCTGTATCAGCTAACCCTTTTCTTGCTCCATGAGTTGAAATAAAGTATTCTAAAACATTTAATCCTTCACGGAAATTAGCTCTTATTGGTATTTCAACTGTTTTTCCAGAAGTATCTGCCATAAGTCCCCTCATACCTGCCAACTGTCTTATCTGATTGACATTACCACGGGCTCCTGAATATGCCATCATATATACTGGATTAAATCGATCCAAGTTGGCCATCAATGCCTGAGTAACATCATCAACAGTTTTAGTCCACGCAGCAATAACAGAATTTTTTCTTTCTTCTTCTGATATCAAACCTCTTTTAAATTGTCTGAATATTCCTTCAATTTTCTTTTCTGTTTCATCTATATATCTTTGTTTAATTTCTGGTATAACCATATCTGATACACTTATAGTTATAGCACCTTTAGTTGAATACTTAAATCCAAGTTCCTTAATTTTATCTAAAATTTTAGCAGTATTTGTAGTTCCCAAAACTTTAATAGATTTATCGATTATCTTACCTAAAGCTTTTCTGTCTACAATAAAATCAATTTCTAAATCAAAAATCTTCTCTGGATCAGATCTGTCTACAAATCCAATATTTTGAGGTATAGCTTCATTAAATATAATTCTTCCTGGAGTAGTTTCGATATATCTAATAACAGCCTCTCCATCAATTTCTTTTTTAATTCTTACTTTAACTTTTGCATGTAAATCAATAACACCTTCATAATATGCAATTATTGCTTCCTCAGGATTTGAAAGAATTTTACCTTCACCCTTAACATTTTCTTTTTCAATGGTCAAATAATAACTTCCTAAAACCATATCTTGAGTTGGAACTGTTATAGGCTTTCCATCTTTTGGCGCCAATAAGTTATTTGCAGATAACATCAAAAACCTTGCTTCTGCCTGTGCTTCTGCTGATAGTGGAACATGAACAGCCATTTGGTCTCCATCAAAATCCGCATTATATGCAGAACATACTAATGGATGTAATTTTAAAGCTCTACCCTCAACCAACACAGGTTCAAACGCCTGAATTCCAAGTCTATGAAGTGTAGGTGCTCTATTTAAAAGTACTGGATGTTCCTTAATAACTTCTTCCAAAACATCCCATACTTCACCTTTAACTCTTTCAACCATTCTTTTTGCACTCTTAATATTATGAGCAAGACCAGTATTTACAAGTCTTTTCATCACAAATGGTTTAAACAATTCTAAAGCCATTTCTTTTGGAAGACCACACTGATAAATTTTAAGTTCTGGTCCAACAACAATAACAGAACGTCCTGAATAGTCAACACGTTTTCCTAAAAGATTTTGTCTAAAACGCCCTTGCTTACCTTTTAACATATCAGATAATGATTTAAGGGGTCTATTTCCTGGACCTGTTACTGGTCTACCTCTTCTTCCATTATCAATTAGTGCATCAACAGCTTCTTGTAACATTCTTTTTTCATTTCTAACAATTATATCTGGTGCACCTAAATCTAATAATCTTTTGAGTCTGTTATTTCTATTTATAACTCTCCTATATAAATCATTCAAATCAGAAGTTGCAAAACGTCCTCCATCTAATTGTACCATTGGTCTCAGTTCAGGAGGAATTACAGGAACAACATCTAATACCATCCACTCTGGATGGTTCTTTGAAACTTTAAAAGCTTCTGCAACTTCTAAGCGCTTAATTGTTCTTATTCTCTTTTGACCTGTTGTTTCTTTTAACTCATTTCTTAGATCTTTTGACATTTTTTCTAACTCTATTTGAGCTAAAAGTTCTTTAACAGCTTCTGCACCCATACCTGCTGTAAAATTAGATCCAAATTTATCGACACTATCTCTATATTCTTTCTCTGATAATACTTGTTTTCTCGATAATGGAGTTTGTCCAGGATCAATTACAACATATGATGCAAAATATAATATTTTTTCAAGAGATCTTGGAGACATGTCAAGAATCAGTCCCATTCTACTTGGAATTCCTTTAAAATACCAAATATGAGAAACAGGTGCAGCAAGTTCAATATGTCCCATTCTTTCTCTTCTGACTTTTGATCTTGTTACTTCAACTCCACATCTATCACAAACTATTCCTCTATATCTT
>JBDMZA010000508.1:0-12225 GCA_039770155.1 Clostridiales bacterium | reverse complement strand
ATTGTTTTTGTGGAGAAACCTTGTAAATCAGGGAGTAAAAATAGATTTTAGTTTGGAGCAACTTTTAACATACACATATTTAGGAGCTATAATAAATTACATATTGATTCCGCAAACACCTGCAAGTAGTTGGCTTTATGAAGGATTAATTATTAATTTATATCAACGTCCAATGGGAATTTTAACTCATTTAACATTTCAAACTATTGGAAAATGGATACCACAAATTATTTTTTATACATTACCCATGTTAATTTTAGCACCTTTGTTTGGAGTATCACTTGATATGTATTCAAGTTGGTTTATTACAAGTATGATTTTATGTATTTCATTAGGTTTTGCTATAGACCATATATTTGCTTGTTTTATTATATATATGAAAAGTGCAAGTTGGATTGCATATACTGTTCGCATGGCTATAATGTCTTTGTTTTCGGGAAGTGTAATACCTTTTTCAATACTACCATGGAATTTAGGAGAAATAATGAAATATCTTCCTTTTGGAAGCTTAGCTGGAGCGACTTTGTCTATATTTACAGGAATGGAAAATCCAGTAAAAATTATTTGTATACAGTTTATTTGGAATATAGCTTTATGGCCAATTGCCATATTGATTTTTAAAAAATCTCATGAGAGGATGGTTTCATATGGAGGTTAAAAATAATTTTATGAAAATAATAAATTTATATGCTTTATCTGCAAAAATGGATTTATTGTGGATATTAAAAGATACAAAACTATTTGTAATTATTGTTTTTGCAGATTTAGTATCTAGTATATCTTCATTAACTGGTATGTTTTTACTTGCGTGGAAATTTAATGGTGTTGGAGGATTGGATAAATTTGAAGTTCTGTTTATGTTAGGTTATGTAACCATAGTAACAGGATGTTTCCAAATGTTTTTTGCAGGTTCAAATGTTGGACATATTAGTAGAGTAATTGGTAGGGGACAATTTGAACATATTTTTATTCAACCTGTATCAATACCAATTCAACTTTTAACCAGTGGATTTATACCATTTTCCGGTGGTTCAAATTGTGTTGTTGGTTGTTTAATTTTGTGCTTATCAATAAAAAATTTAAACTATCAGATAAATGTTTTTTGGATATTTGGACTTATAGGGAGTACTTTAGTTTCAATTATTATAATATTATCTTTGTCATATATATTTTCAACAGCAGCTTTTTATGCTCCAATACAAGCTGAAGAAATTTCTTCTTATGTTATTGATTCAACAGGAATATTAAGTACATATCCATTATCAGGAATGCCTATGAAATTTATTTTACCATTAATTACAATATTTCCAACAGGATTGTTGGGGTGGTTTCCTAGTTTAGTTCTTCTGAAAAAGAATCCATTAAATTTACCTGAATTATATCCTGTATTTATTGCATGTATTTTATTTGTTATAGCTTATGAAATATTTAGAAAGGGGTTAAGATATTATGTCAAAGAAGGTACAAACAGATATTCAGACATTGGACATCGCCGTTAAATTAGAAGGTGTTACTAAATCTTTTGAACAATGGATAAGAAGAGGAAATATTAAAGATTCAATAAAAAATTTATTTAAATCAGAGAAAAGGATATTGCTTGCACTAGATAACATATCATTTGAAATAAAAAAAGGAGAATTTGTTGCTTATGCAGGACCTAATGGTGCAGGTAAAAGTACTACAATGAAACTTTTAAGTGGAATGTTATTACCTATGAAAGGTGATATTGAGGTTTTGGGTTTATCTCCAAATAAAGATAGAATTAAACTTATGAAAGATTTAGGAATTCTTTTTGGAAACAGGACTGAATTGTGGTGGGATCATCCAATTATATCAAGTTTTGAATGGAAAAGAGTTGTTTGGGGAATACCTAAAGATGAATTTATAAAGACAAGAGATATGGTAATCGAATTATTAGATATTAGTGATATTATAAATACTTTTGCAAGAGAGTTGAGTTTAGGTCAGAGAATGAGAGCTGATTTGGCATTAATGCTTTTACATAATCCCAAAATCATATTATTAGATGAACCAACACTAGGATTAGATGTTTTAGCAAAAAGAAAAATGATTAATTTCTTAAAGAACTTAAACAAAGAATTTGATACGACAATAATTGTTACAAGTCATGATATGGATGATTTAGAAGAAATGGCTGAGCGAATATTATTAATTTCTAATGGGAAAATTGCTTTTGACGGTGATTTTGAAGGACTTAGAGAATTGACAGGAAATCTTCAAAGAATAATTATAAATACAAAAGACAAAATAAATTTAAATATAAAATTTGGTGAACTTGTTTCAAATAATGATAATATGTTTGTTTATGAATTTGATTCTAATAAGATACATATTAGAGATGTTTTGTATGAAATGTCAAGATTAGAGGGAGAATTTAATTTGGAGATTAAAAAGGCTCCAATAGAAGATGTAATATCAAATTTATACATAAAATGGAAAAATAAATAATTAAACTTAAATACTATAATACCAAATAATTTAGGAGAACCTAAAAAATAATAACACATTCTTCTGGTTTGAGAATTTCTAATATCAGATTTGATAACTTAGGGATAGCCAAAAAATAAACTCTAATTCTCGAGTATGAATTCGCATGATTTAAGCGAATTTCAGACGAAAAGAATTCGGTATTATTTTTTAGGTTCTCCTTAGAAATAAATATAGTAAAATTAATAATTGCTGTTACTTATTACCAGAGAATGTGTATTTTTTTATTTCGATTTTAGTATTTCTTTATAAACATTTATATATTCTTTTACCATTTTGTCCTGAGAAAATCTTTTTATAACAGTTTCACGGCAGGATTTTCTTGAGAGTTTATCTATATCTTTTAATCTTTCTACCATTTCTTTTAAATTTGATACAATGAAACCATTCTTACCATTTTGAATAATCTCTGGCATTGAACCCTTTGCATATGTAAGTACAGGTGTACCACATGACATTGCTTCAACTACACTTAATCCGAAGGGTTCATTGAAATATATTGGGTGAAGTAGTGCATATGCATTTCTTAAAACAGTATCTCTTTCTTGAGGTCCTACTGAACCAATATAAGTTATATCATTATTCAAATATGGTTCAACATATTTCTCATAATATGTTTTATCTTGAATTATACCTGCAATAATTAGTTTCATTTTTGCTATTTTTGCTACCTTTATAGCTTCATGTGTACCTTTATCAGGGTGTATTCTTCCAAAATAAAGCAAATAGTCGCCTTTGACTTCGTTCAAAGTAAAATTGTTAATATCTATACCATGATATATAGTTTTTATATAATCAAGATCAGGACTTCTATCCGCATTACTTATCGAAACATAATTTGTCGTAGAATTGTATTTTTTATAAACTGGTAAAATTTTTGGTGAAGAAAATCCATGAATGGTTGTAATCATAGGTGTTTTTATTAATCTACTATAAGAAAGGGGTAAAAAATCATAATTACTATGTATAATATCAAATTCATTAGCTTGTTCCATGACTTCTGATATGTGAAGACATTCCCATGCTTTAGCATCTAAATTTTTATCTTCTTCATATGGTCTTTTGCATATGCTTCTTAAATTAGCTGATGTTAGTGAATCGCTGGTTGCATATAATGTAACATCGATATTTTCTTTTATGAGTCCTTCTGTAACAAGGGATACTATTTTTTCCCATGGACCATAGTGTCTTGGTGGTGTTCTCCAAGCAATTGGAGAAAGCATTGCGATTCTCATATTGAAATTACCTCCATATTATTATTTTTCAGGGTTTCCTATAAATTATTATATATTAAAAAATGTATAAATGATAATTTTGGTATTAGAAAGAAAAATACCTATTAGTTCAGTTGTGTTTACAGAAAAAACTTGAGGTATACAATGTAAACGTGGGGTTAATATGTAAACAATTAGGGATAAAAGTTGACATTGAAATTTGAGTATGATACAATGAATATGGAAAGAAATAGTAGTCATGCTAGAGATATAGAGAGGCTGAATTAAGTAATGACAGAAAATAATGAAAATGAACTAAGTAAAACTAGTAATAAGAAAGACAACAATCCATTAAGTGTTAGGGTAGATCCCTATTATAAAGAAGTATTTGAGAATTTAATTAAGAAAAAGAAAGTACCTAAAAAAGTACTTTTAGAGACTATGATTTCCAGTTATGTTGATGTGGGTAATGAAAGTGAAAGAGAATCAAATATTAGTTTTTCAAATGAAATAAATTTAATTGCTGGTAATTTAAATGAAATTATGAGTATTTTTAAAACGATGACAACTAAAAGTCAAGATACTGTGGGAAGTCAAAAAAGTTTTTATGAACAAAAAATAAAGAATTTAGAAACAAAACTTAAAATGTTTGAAAACAGTAATATTGAAATATCTGAAAAATTTAAACTTTTAGAACTTGCTTATAATAATATTAATTCAGATAAAGAAAAATTGGAAAAAAAGACTAAAAATTTAGATGAAATTGAAGTAATTAGTGAAAGAAAAATATCTGTATACATTAGAAAAAATGCTGAATTGCTTGAACAGATAAACAGCCTTCGAAAAATTGAAAAAGAAAATGCATTACTTAATGGTAAGCTTGAAAAAATTATAAATGAAAATAAAATTTTAAAAACTTCTTTAGAAGATAAAATTTTTGAAAGTGATAGATTAAAAAAAATTAAAATTAGTATGGAAGAATCAATGAATGAAATAAAAAATAGAAAAGAAGAAGAATTTAAGGAACTTGAGTTATTGATAAGAAAAGAAGCAGATATTGATAAGAAAATGGAAATTCTTCACTTGCAAATTAAATACAATAAACTGCAAGCGGAAAACATTAAGAATCTTGAAATTATTAATAAAAAATCAAAGGAAATTTCAAGATTAAAATTAAAGATTTGATAATTAAGGTATATCAAAAAAATAAACCCTAATTCTCGAGTATTAATTCACAAGATTTAAGCGAATTTAAAACGAAAAGAATTTGGTATTATTTTTTTAGGTTATCCTAAGGAATATTTAAAAACTAAATTTATATTTTAAAAAGTATGATATTGTTTTTTTAGATTTCCTATTCTACTAAAAATAGTATATAGATAAATTCAAATCTAAAGGAACTTATCTTTAATAGATAACGATCTTTAAATATTTATTTATCTGTGAAAGCAAAAATCAGAAGCTATAGTGATTTTGCAAAAACGGAGTATATGAATATTTAAGGTTCGTTTTTTTTATAAGAAAAGTTGTAAAAAATAAGAAAAAATGTAAAAAACAAATGGTTTATAAACTATGGAGGGATACATTATGAAAGCATTATTTTTAGCTGGAGGAATGGGACTTAGACTTCAACCTTTAACTAACAAATTACCGAAACCTATGGTTCCAATTATGAATAAACCTTTATTAGAAAGAACTTTTATACATCTTAAAAAGATCGGGATTACAGAAATTGTTATTAGTAGTTGCTATCAACCAGACTACTTAAAAAACTATTTTGGAAATGGTGAAAAATTTGGACTAAAAATACAGTATATAGTAGAGGAAATACCACTTGGAACGGGAGGTGCAATAAGGAAGGCAGCATCTCAATTTGAAAAAACTTTTGTTGTATTTAATTCAGATATACTAAGTGACATGGATTTGAAAAAAATGATATATCATCATAAAGAAAATGCTGCGCAAGCTTCAATAGCAGTTACTGAAGTTTCAAATCCATCTGAATATGGTGTAATAGAGTATAATAATGAGGGACAAGTAGTTTCCTTTATCGAAAAACCTAAACCTGGTCAAAATTCTTCGAATTTTATTAACGCAGGTATTTATATATTTGAACCAGAAATTGTCAAAGAAATACCATCAGATAAGGTGATTTCGATTGAAAGAGATATTTTCCCCAAGTATATTGCAGATGGCTATAAAATTATTATCTTTAAAAATGAAAGATATTGGATTGACATTGGAACGATTGAGAAATATATGCAAGTACACAAAGATATTATGAGTAAAAAATGTGCAATAAGTGGATTTAAATTTGAAGGAAATGAAATAAACATGGGCAAAAATGTTAAAATCCACCCTACTGCAAAACTAATAGGACCTGCTTTTATTGGAGATAATGTTGAAATTTGTGCAAAAGCAACAGTTAGTAAATCTATTATAGGAAATAATGTTTTTATTGGAGAAGGTAGTAGTGTTATAAGTAGTATTTTTTGGAATGACATTAAAATAAATAGAAAAGCAAAATTGATTAATACGATAGTTACATCAAACAGTTTAATTAATACAAATTCTTATCATTTAAATGATGTTTATTCAAATGATATTAGAGAAAAGAAAGCTCAATAAAGAACTAGTTAAAAATATTTTAAAAGGATGATTAATATGATATTAAAAAAATCAATAGACAATATAGCATTTTTAAGCACATATCCTCCTCGTGAATGTGGATTAGCAACATTTACACAGGACCTTATAAATTCAATTGATGATATTGGAATAGTTAATACAAATGTTATTGCTATAAAAAATAGTAAAAAAAATGTATATGATTCTAAGGTATTTGCAGAAATTAGGCAAAATGAATTAGAAGATTATATTAAAACAGCAAAAAGACTAAATGCTTCCAATATTGATTTATTAGTTATTGAACATGAATATGGTATTTTTGGTGGAGAATATGGTGATTATATTTTAAAATTAGTTGAAAAATTGGAAATACCGATTATAACTACACTACATACAATATTATCTAAACCTGATTTTAAACAACGTTTGATAATTAATATTTTAGGGAAGAAGAGTGTGAAAATTATTACAATGGCTAAAAATACTAAAAAAATTCTCCAAAAAACATATGGTATTGACTCAAGAAAGATAGAAGTTATTCATCACGGAGTTCCGAGAAAACTAATTATTTCAAAAGAGTCAGCTAAGAAGAAGTATGGTTATGAAAATACACAGATTGTAAGTACTTTTGGGTTGATTGGACCTGGTAAAGGCATAGAGCATGCTATTGAAGCTATATCAGAAGTTGTTAAAACTCAAAAAGATTTAATATATCTGATCTTAGGTCAAACACATCCAGCATTAAAGGATAAAGGTAGAACTTACAGAAATAAGTTAGAAAAACAAGTTAAAAGACTTAATCTTGGAGAAAATGTTAAATTTATTAATAAGTATTTGTCAAAAGATGAAATAATACAATACTTGCAACTTTCAGATATTTATATGACACCATATCTGAATGTAGATCAGGCTGTAAGTGGAACACTAGCATATGCTGTTGGCTATGGTAAAGCTATAGTTTCTACACCATATCTTTACGCTAAAGAAATGCTTGCAGATGGAAGAGGTGTACTTGCTGAATTTAATAATGTAGGGTCTTTGGTGAATGGCTTAAAGCATATTCTTCAAAATCCAGATGAAAAAGTAAATATGGAAAAAACTACGATTAAAATGGGAAGAACTATGTATTGGGAAATAGTAGCACAAAAGTACAATGAAGTATTTTTAAATTCTATTAACTCCTATGCAAATGCAAAATTAGTTTCTAGTGATATTGAGGTGGTATAATGAGTTTTTTTGAGGAAGACTTAAAATTTATTGATTATTTATTGATGTTAACTGATGATGTTGGAATATTTCAACATAGTAAATATGGGATTCCTGATCTTTCAAAAGGGTATACAACAGATGATAATTCAAGAGCTCTGATATTGGCAGTTAGTTTGTTTGATAATTTTAAAGAAAAAAAATATTTAAAACTTATTTATAGATACTTAGCATTTATGCTTTATGCACAAAATAAAAATGGTAAATTTAAAAACTTTATGAATTATCAGAAAGATTTTATTGAAGAAGAAGGTTCAGAGGATTGTTTTGGTAGATGTATATGGGCATTGGGTAAAACAATCTCAAGCCCATCCATACCTAACAATATTAAAAACACTTGTAAGTATATGTTAGATATATCTATAGGTAATTGTTCAAGTCTTTATTCTATAAGATCAAAGGCTTATGTGATTGTTGGACTTAGCTATCTTAAACATATGAAAGAAGCAATTGTATATATTGAAAAACTATCTATGGAATTATTTGATCAATATACAAAATATAAGGATAATAATTGGCATTGGTTTGAAGATAAATTAACATATGGAAATTCTTTTTTGCCATGGTCATTATTAAAGGCTTATGAAATTTTAAAAAAAGATATATTACTTGAAGCTTCTATAGAGAGTATGAATTTTCTTGAAAATGTAACAATGAGTTTTGATTATTTCAAGCCAATAGGATGTAATGGATGGTATATTAAAGGTGAAAAATCTTCTGAATATGATGAACAGCCTCTTGAAGCATGTGAAATGCTTTTAGCATATTTAGATTATTACAATATTACAAAAGATAAAAAATATCTGAATAATGCTTATAAATGTTTTGAATGGTATAAAGGGAAAAATTCTAAAGGATTATTACTTATTGATAAAGAAACAGGTGCATGCTATGATGGTCTAAGAAAAAATGGTTTGAATCTTAATCAAGGATCAGAAAGCATTATTTCTTATGGTTTAGCATACATGAGAATGAAAGAAATAAAGGATAAAACAGAAAATAATTCCATTATAAATTAGTTTATAATTTAATGAATATACTAACTTTAAATTAAAAATGCTTAGTTTATAATTAAACTAACTTCAAATTTACATAATAAAGTTAGTGGAATTATAGATAGACAGAATAACGAAAACAACAAGGAGAATAATAATGATTAAATTTAAAAAAGTTGGTATTGTAATGAAACCATTAAAGAACCAATTTGGTTGTTTTGCCAGATTTAATCCTGGAGTACAACTTAAAAATGGAACTGTTCACATGTTATATAGAGCTAGCAATAGTAATATAAAGGATACTGAAAATTATATTTCTTCAATTGGTTATGCAAAATTAGATACCAACTCAAATATATTATTTGATTCCAATGAAAGTGTAATTTATCCTACATTACCTGAAGAGGCAAAAGGTTGCGAAGATCCTAGGATTATTGATTTTGAAGATGATTTTTATATTTTTTATACAGCATATGATGGCAAAAAAGCTAGAGTTGCTATTGCTAAAACAAAAGACTTTATTAGTTTTAACAAAATGGGATTTATAGACCATTTTGGATGGGATAAAGATGCATTTATTTTTCCTGAAAGAATAAATGGCAAAATTGCTTATTTACATAGAGTAGAACCAAGTATTCAACTGGATTATTTTGAAAGTTTTGATCAATTGCTTTCAATTAATTCATGGAAAAATTATGAAAGTAAAATTGAAGCATCAACTATTATGAAAAGTGAATTTTTTTGGGAAAATCAAAAAATAGGTGGAAGTGTTCCTCCTATTAAAACGAAAAAAGGTTGGTTACTTTTATACCATGCAGTAGATGATAAATTTATTTATCGTGGAAGTATAGCTCTTCTTGACATAAAAAACCCTTCAAAGGTTATTGCAAGGATACCTTATCCATTGCTTGAACCAGAGGAAGAATACGAATTATTTGGAGATGTTAATAATGTTGTATTTCCTGAAGGTGGATATATATATAATGGTGAACTAAATATTTATTATGGTGCAGCAGATATGTATATTGCATTAGCAAAGATAAATTTAGTTGAACTACTTAATGAACTTGATAAGTATCCAGTAAGGTAGAATCAAAAAATAAACTAGTTAATTTCATTCTCGAGAGTGAGAATGAAATTTTTTATTTATAAAGGATTCCTTAAGGCACAATTTTAGGTAGGAATTTTAACTAAAACTGTTGTACCTTTATTTAATTTAGTTTTAATAGTAATACCATATTTTCGACCATAGTATAATTTAATTCTACTATTTATATTTTTCATACTATATCCATGAATTGATTCTTTAGTATCATCAAAGACTCTATTTAATTTTTCTTCTGTCATACCGATTCCATTATCTTTTATTTGTATATATATTATTTCATCTATAATTTTACCTGTGAAAGTTATAGTACCACTTTTACTTTCCTTTTCTATGATGCCATGTAATATAGAGTTTTCAACTATTGGTTGTAATAAAAGTTTTAATATTTTGTAATCATATATTTTTTCTTCTATTTTATTTATAATTTTTATTCTATTTTCAAATCTCATATTTTGAATAGAGATATATGAAAGGACATGTTCTATTTCATCTTTTATACTAACTATCTCTTTTCCTTTATTTAAACTCAGTTTGTAAAATTTAGCTAAAGTCTGTACAAGAGATGATATTTCAGGAACATCATTTTTAATAGCAGTCCAATTTATTAAATCTAGGGAATTATATAAAAAGTGTGGATTTATTTGGGCTTGTAATGCTTTTAACTCTAAATTTTTTACATCCAAACCCGATTGATATTTATCTTGAATTAATTTATTGATTTCTTTAACCATAAAATTGAATTTATCTATAAGTTCTCCAATTTCATCTCTACTATTTGAAGGAATTATTGCTTCCATATCACCATTTTGAACACTCTCCATACTTTTTATCAGTTTTGTAATTCTTTTAGTGCTTGAAAGAGATATAAAATATGCAAATATATAAGCGATAATTGCCAATAAAAAGAGTAAAATGATCATTTGGTTGAAAATAACAGTACTTGATTTTAAAATTTCATCATATGGAATAATTGATACGACATACCAATCTGTATTTTCTATACTCCTACAACCTATTATATGTTTTTTTTCCTTAATGTTTATACTTGACCAGTTGCTGTTATTTGCTAAATTGAAATAGAAGTCTTTATCTATATTCACATTTTCCAAAAAACTATCATTTGAACTTGTGAAAATTGTTCCAAAGGAATTAGTTATAAAAGAAACACTTTTTTCTGTTGCATTGGCATTTTTTATTATTTTTTTAATATCATTTTCAAGTATGTCAATTTGTAAAACTGCAATTATTTCACTATAATCATTTGTATTAACGATTCCCTTGACTATTGAAATTTTGTTATTTTCATCAAGTCTGGAATTATTTTGACTTGGTGGAATAAATATTACTCTTCTAGGTTCATTTAAAAGATTCTTATACCAATAATTATCTTTTACTTGTTTCATATTGAATATATTTACATTTTCTTTGGAAAATAGAAATTCATCATTTACATATAATTTAATATTATCTATATCTTTAGATTTTTGGTAAGATTTTAAAAAATCAGATATTATTACTTCATCTCTTAATTGGTCGACTAAATTATAATTTTCAGAGTTTTTATTAATAATAGTATTTAAATTTGAATCAAGAGAAATAAAATTGACAATATCTAGAATTTTAACTAGTTTAAAATCTATAAATGAATTTGTTTGATCAAATACATGTTTTGAAGAATAAATAATTTGTTCATTTAAAAAATTTGATACCTGATAGTATGAGATAAAAGTTAATAACGAAAGTAACATTACTATCAAAATAAAGTATGAAAACAATAATTTGTTTTTTAATTTTAAATTATTAAAAGTATTACTTAAAAATTTAAATAACTTTTTTTTCATATTAAGTATTTACCTCTATACTCGGACGGATTTAACCCAACATTTTTTTTGAATATTTTAGTAAAATAGTTTTGATTACAGTAACCAACATTTATGGATATTTCATAAAGCTTTAATTTTTTGTCTTTCAAAAGATCTTTAGATTTTTCTATTCTAAGTTCTGTAATAAATTGATTAATTGTTTTACCAGTTTCTTTTTTGAAAATAAGACACATATGATTTGGGGTTAAATATGTATAATTTGATATTTTTAGTATTGATAATTTAACATCACTATAATTATTTTGAATATATCTTATTATATTAAAAACATTTCCACTATAATTATTTTTATTAATTTTATAGTCAAAAATTTGATTTAATTTTGAAATTATATATTTTTCAATCTGAAAAATTGTATTTGCCTTAGATATTATATCCCAAAAAAAGTCACTATTTTTATCTTGGTATTCACTTTCTGATCCTATATCAATAGATACTTTTGATATAGACATTAATATTTTAAAATAATAGTTTTTAATTTCATTTATTGAAGTGTTTTCATAAAGAATTATGTCTTTTGTTATTGATTTTATAAGAGATATAGCTTCATTTCTTTTATCTAACACAAATAAATTATTAAGAGTTTTTATATTTTTCATATCAAAATTATATGTATAGCTTTT
>JBDMZA010000507.1:0-15497 GCA_039770155.1 Clostridiales bacterium | reverse complement strand
ATCACTTTTCTTTTTCTCATCATCATATTTTATATAAGTACTACTATTTATATCCTTATCTAAATTTTTACTATTATTAATTTTCTTTTCAGTTAATAATTCTTTATTTCTATTTGTACTTCCTTCATCATTACTTTCCCCAAATCCTTTACCAAGAAGTTTTTGCGGATACAAATCATTATCGTCTTCATCTATATTCAAATTCATTTTTAAAAATCTATCATGACTTTTATTGTACATAATTTGATTTCTTTCTAGAAAACCCATTGTATTATTGAAATTATTAAGTATTTGGTTTAAATTTTTTTCATTTAAATTTTTAATTATTATTTGAGTTTGTTGATCAATTAAATTTTTTACTAACTCTAAAAATGTTTCTTCATTCTTGTGAAATTGTAGGTGCGCCTCAGTAATTTTTAACTGAAGTTCAATCTTTTTACTCAATATCTTCAACTCCTCTAATATATCTATGTTAATTAAATATCAGCACATCTCAAACTTAAATAAATTCCTTATTTAAAGGAATCAAATAACTATAATTTGAAACATACATCAACCAATTTAAATTTATAATTATTATATACTTTTAAATTAATTTACTATTTTGAATAACATCACAAGAATGATATGACATTATTTTCTAGGTTTTTTCTTTATTATCATTATAATTTTAAAAAAATAATTTATTTATTTCTTCATTGTTTCTATTATACCTTATTTTAAAAAAGAATAAAGATTTTTATTTCTAAATTATAAATATGAATCAAATAAATATATAAATATTTACTTTTATTTGATTCATACAAACTTTCTTGATATAATTGCATATCAAAACAAATAAAGTATAATCAGAAACTTCATAAGACAATTTTTTTCTGAAACTATAGATAATTTAACAAATTTTCAAAAACACCAAATTTATTGGAGAAAATTATATAATTATTAAGGCATAATCAAAAATTTCATAAGACAACTTTTTTCTGAAAATGCCGATGCTTTAATGGATTTTTTAAAAAAGTTGACTAGTTTATTTTTTAATTCTGTCTAAAAAGGAGATTTGCCAATGAAAAAATTAATAACAATAATTCTAATCTCATTTTTACTAATAGTATCTATTTTACTTTTTAATAATAGAACTTATGAACATAAGAAAATAGCTATTAATGTAAAAAACTATACTGATTCCCAAAAAAATATTATTTCTGAGATTGATCAAAAAGGGAAAAAAATAATGCTTTCAAATGTTAATTATAACCATTTGTCATTCCCTATTTTATACTATCACTGTGTCAGTGATGATATCTTTGGTATGGATGAATTATTTGTTTCACCTGAAGAATTTGATAATCAAATGAATTATTTATATAAGAATAATTTTGATGTAATAACATTTTCTGATATAGCAAATGTAAATATTTACAAAAAACCAATTATAATAACTTTTGATGATGGGTATGAAAACAATTATACAGAAGCTTATCCTATTTTAAAAAAATATAATTTTAAAGCTTCCATTTTTTTAACTTATAATTTTATTGGTAGAAAAAATTATTTATCAAAAAAACAAATAACAAAAATGACCAATTTAATTAATTTTCAAGGTCATACTCTAAATCACTTGGACTTAAGAACTTTGAGTAAAAAAGAATTAGAAGATGAATTAGTTTTATCTAAACAAAAATTATCTGATCTAACCAATCAAAAAATTAATGTTTTTGCCTACCCTACAGGTTACTTTAATGATACTGTAATTGATATGACCAAAAAAAATTATGATTATGCAGTTACAAATCAAAGTGGTTTGTTTTCTTTACAAAAAGATAATTTTCTAATAAAGAGAATTTATATACCTAGGAATGTTTCTATCCAAACATTCTCAAATAAACTTCATTAAAAAATATCAAAAATTTTTTATAGTTTTCAAGTTTAAATATTATCTTTCTTATTATTAACATTCATCAAATTATTATATATTTTAGTTGTTTCAGGATGATCATTACCATACATATCTTGAAATACTTTATATGCACCTAAATACAAACATTCGGCTTCTTCTGTTTTGCCAATTTTCTTATATAGATCAGCTATATTATTATAACTAATAGCTGATTCAGGGTGATTTTCACCATACAATTTCACTCTTATTTTTAATGCTTTTTTATGTAAATTTTCTGATTCTTCTAAATTTCCCTTATTACAATATACTACTGCTAAGTTATTATATATAGTTGCAATATTATGATTTTCATCTCCATAAAGACCTTTATAAATATCAATTACCTCTTTTAATAAAATCTCAGCTTCATTAAATTTATTTTTTTTATCATATACTGTTGCCAAATTACTCATAACGATAACAACATATGGATGTTTTTTACCAAACTTATTTCTAAGTTTATTTAATACACTTTTATATAGTTTTTCTGCTTTATCCAGATCATTTAATTTCTCATATAAACTTGCTAAATTACTTATAATTGTAGCTGCCTGATAACTATCTTCTCCAAATTTTTTTTTGTAAATTTCAATTGTAACCATATACAAATTTTCAGCTTCTTCATATCTTCCTTTTTCATAGTAAAGACTTGCTATATTATTGTATATAGTTGCAACTTCAATACTTTCAAAATCATTTACATTTCTTAAAATGTCTAATGAATCCATATAGTACTTTTCTGCTTTATCTAATAAGCCTTGAGAATGGTACAAACTAGCTAAATCACACATAACCGTTGCCTTAACAGAATATCCATTTTTTGAAAATCTATTGCATATTTCTAATGATTTTTTATATATTAATTCAGCTTCTTTAAATTTATTTTGTTTGAAAAAAGTTGAACCTAAACTACAATAAATACTTGCTACTTCAATTTTATTTTCACCATAAATATTCTGTATACCATTTAATGCCACTTTAAAAAAATACTCTGCTTCTTTATAATTTCCTTTTTCCTTAAATTCTTTTGCAATTTGATAATTTTTTAAAGCTTCATTTACTTTAATAGTATTTGGATCTTTTTCAGTATTCATTAATAGCCTCCCCCAAAGAAATAATTTAAACTTAGTATTTACATACAATTTATTCTAGATAAATTTCAAGAATGGATTCTAAAAAACTTAAAAAAGTATATAACATTTTTTAAAATCTAAAAATAAGTAAATTTATGTGATTCATTATTCTAAAATGTAAATTTATTTTTTGAATGTTTTTAGTCAAAAATCAAAATTATTGTGAGTATGAACTCATATGGTTTTAGAGAACTTCAGACGAAAAGAATCCTGTATGTTTATAATTTAATCATAGAGATTAAAAATTGTAAAATCCTATTTGTTTTATTTTAGTATTAGACTTTATTTTAAACATCTTAATACTAAAAAAAATATATTATAAAAACTTAAATATTTCCTAAAAAATAAGTATTTCATTTTTATTGAAATACTTATTTTTATTTTTTTCATTATTTCTTAATTAAATTTTTAGCAAAATTATACAATAGTCTCACCCCAACGCCTGTTCCTCCAACAGAATAATAATCTTTTTTGGAATCAGACCATGAAGTACTTGCTATATCTAAATGTATCCAGGGAACACTATTTTCTATAAACTCTTTTATAAATAAACCAGCTGTAATTGTTCCTGCTGCTCTACTTCCCACATTTTTCAAGTCTGCTATTTTTGATTTAAATTCTTCTTTATATTCATCATATATAGGTAATTGCCAAACTTTTTCACCTGTTAATTTTCCTGCTTTGTTTAAACTTGAAAATAATTTATCATCATTAGTTAATGCGGCTGTGGCAACAGTTCCTAATGTAATTGTTGCTGCTCCAGTCAAAGTTGCAACATCTACTATTTTTGTAACTTTCTCATTATTAACAGCATAATAAACTGCATCAGCTAAAGTCAATCTTCCTTCTGCATCTGTATTTAAAACTTCTATTGTCTTTCCTGACATTGAACCTATAATATCACCAGGTCTATAAGCTTTTCCCGAAATCATATTTTCACACGAGGCTACTACTGAAATAACATTAATTTTAAGTTTTCTTTTTGATATTGCAGACATAGCACCAATAACAGCTGCTGCTCCGCCCATATCTGATTTCATTGTCTTCATACCCTCTGATGTTTTTATAGAATACCCTCCTGAATCATATGTAAGACCCTTACCCACAAGTCCTAAAATGTCATCTTTATTTTCTTTATCACCAAAATATCTCATTACAATTAATTTAGGTTTAAGTTCTGATCCCATAGAAACAGATAAGAATGCCTTCATATCTAAATCTTTAATTTTATTTTCTTCAAAAATATCTGCTTCAAATCCATATTTAGTAGAATATTCTTTGACAACTGAAGCTAATTTTTCAGGTGTCATAAAATTCGCTGGCTCATTAACTAAATCTCTTGCTACATAATTAAAATTAACACTATCTAAAGTATCATAATAGATTTCATTAATTTTTTCCATTTTGTATTCTTCAATATTACCTAAAGTAAAATTAACTTCTTCATTTTTAGTTTTAGCTTTACTTTTATATTTATCAAAACTATAGTCACTTAACATAAGACCTTCTATAATTGCCATATATAATTCTTCTGAGTTTAAATATTCAGTTTTAATTAAATCTAAGTAAACATTATCATCCTTGTCTCTCTTAACTGTTTCTAATAGTTTTGACATTAACTTTCTAATTTTATTCAAAGTAATTTTTTCTTCTTTTCCTAATCCTAAGAATAAAATTCTCTTTAATTTATCATTATCTAAAAAATTATAATTATAAATTTCTCCATACTCACTATTAAATTTATTTGCTTCCTTAATTTTCTTGAAAACATTTTTTTCTATATTATTTAAAAATTTTTCATTGTCTTTAAATAGTGGTAATACAACTGTCTCATTGTCAGTTGCTTTAAATCTACTAAGACTAATTTTCATATTTTTACGCTCCTTTATTAACAGATAACCAAAAAACAATACTTTTTTTCTCGAATGACAAATTAAACCATTCAATGAAATTATAGTATTATTCTCAGTTTTAGGTAGAATCAAAAAATAAACTAGTCAACTTTTTAAAAATCCGCTAGAGTATCGGAATTTTCAGAAAAAAGTTGTCTTATGAAATTTTTGATTATGCCTTGATATCATGTATTTTTATAAAAAATTAAATTATTAAGGGATAGCCAAAAAATAAACTCTAATTCTCGAGTATGAATTCGCGCGATTTAAGCGAACTTCAGACGAAAAGAATTCGGTATTATTTTCTAGGTTCTCCTAAAGCTTATATTATATTTTATTTTACCACTATTCACACCAAAAAACACATCTATTTTATTTTGCCATAATGAGAACCTAAAAAATAATACCAACTCCTTCGAATTCATACTAAAGAGTTCTGTATTATTTTTAGATTCTTCTTAAATTATATCCTATTTATACTTTTTTCCTTGTAGCTATATCTATTGCAACTGCTAAAAGTAAAATCAATCCTTTAACTATTAGTTGATACATTGAATTTACATTCATAAGACTCATACCATTATCTAAACTCGACATTACAAGTGCTCCAATTACAGCTCCGATTATTGTACCTTCTCCACCCATTGTACTTGTTCCACCTATAACAGCTGCTGCTATTGCATCCAACTCAAACATTTCACCTGCTTTTGAAGTCGCACTATTTGATCTGGCACTAAATACAATACTTGCAATAGCTGCTAATACTCCCATATTTATAAATATCAGCATAGTAATTCTTTTTATGTTAATACCAGATAATTTTGCTGCCTCTTTATTTCCTCCTATTGCATAAACATATCGTCCTATTGTAGTTTTGTTTGCAATAAATGAATATAATAAAACAATTCCAAGTAAAACTAATACAGAATATGGTATTCCCTGATAATTCACCATTATAGAAAAACCTGAAGATATAAGCATCGACATTAAGGCAATTTTAAATAATTGAAGCCTTTTTGGTAAAACTTCAAAACCATATTTCTTCCTAATTTTTCTCTTTCTTAAATCAAGTGCTATAAAAACTACAACAAAAATAAATGCAAATATCGCACTAGTATCATTGACAGAAAATTCAAAATTCAAAAAATTTATATTAAATTTATTAAATTTAGGAATATAATTTTGTCCAATTGCTTTAAAACTAGCATTCATTGGAGAAAGAGAACTTCCACCTGTAATCCCTAAACTAAACCCTTGAAACATAAGCATACTAGCCAAAGTTACAATAAATGCTGGTACTCCTCTATAAGCAATCCAAAAACCGTGCCAAACACCAACTATAGCTCCTGCAATAAGTGTTATAATTATTGTTGGTACTGTTCCCAAACTATAGTTAACTTGTAGTGCCCCTGCAATAGCACCAGTAAAACCTAATAGTCGTCCAACTGATAAGTCAATATGTCCCGCTACCATTACAAAAACTATACCAACTGATAATATAGCAATATAGCATGTTTGCATAAAAAGCACAGAAAGATTTCTAGAAGTTATAAATGTTCCATCTGTTAGTATTGTCAAAATAACCCATATCGATAATAATGCAATAGCCATTGTGTATTGTTTTATATTATATCTAAATGAATTCTTTATAATTTCAATCATTGACTTTTTATTCAGGGCTTTTATGTTTTGATCTGCAACAACTGAAATATCTTTATTATCTATTCCCATTTCCATTACCTCCGGTAGCATAATACAATATTTTTTCCTGACTGGCTTCATTTCTCATAATATTACCAGTTATTTTGCCCTCATGTATAACCAAAATCCTGTCACTCATACCAAGTATTTCAGGTAATTCTGATGAAATCATTATTATACTGACACCATCTTCTACAAGTTTATTCATAAGATTATAAATCTCAAATTTTGCTCCAACATCGATTCCTCTGGTAGGTTCATCCAAAACCAAAACTTTAGGTTTTGCCATAAGCCATTTAGCTAAAACAACTTTTTGTTGATTTCCTCCACTTAGATTCTTTGTTAATTGTTCTATAGATGGAGTTTTTATTCTTAAATCGTTAACATATTCATTGCTCTTTATGACCTCAAGATTATTGTCAATTACTTTAAACTTTGAGATAGAATCAAGACTTGCCATTGTTATATTATTACAAATATCCATCATAAGAACTAGTCCATATCTTTTTCTGTCTTCTGAAAGATAACTTAATCCTCTTTTTATACATTCTTTTGGATTTTTGCAATTTAATCTTTTACCATTTATAAAAACTTCTCCTTGCTTTTTACCTTCATATGCACCAAATATACTTGTAAAAAGTTCAGTTCTGCCAGCCCCCATTAGACCTGCAATTCCTAATATTTCACCACCTCTTGCAGTGAAATTTATATTATCTAAAACTTTTTTATCTGGTAATTCCCTGTCAAAAACAGTCCAATTTTTAACTTCCATAACCACATTTTTAGCTTTATGATTTCCTTTTGGAAACCTTTGTGTAAGTTCTCTACCTACCATTAAAGATATAACCTTATCTTCATTTAATTGATCTCTCTCATATGTTCCAACAGTTTTTCCATCCCTTAATATAGTTATATAATCTGAAATCCTAAATACCTCATTTAATTTATGAGATATATAAATCAATGTTACCCCTTGATCTTTAAGTTTGATTAATAAATTTAATAAATTATCTGTCTCAGCTTCGTTAAGAGCTGCTGTAGGTTCATCTAATATTAAAATATCTGTATCTTTTGAAATTGCTTTTGCAATTTCAATTAATTGTTGTTGACCAATTCCTAAATAGCCTACTTTTGTTGCAGGATTTATATTTAATCCTACTTCCTTTAAAAGTTTTTCTGTTTCTAAAAAAGCCTTATCTAGATTAATTACTCCAATTTTATTTATCTCATTTCCCAGAAAAATATTCTCACAAACATTCATTTGTTTTACCAAAGCAAGTTCTTGGTATATTATTGAAATTCCTACTTTTTCACTATCTTTTATATTATTAAATTTTTCTGCTTTAGACTTTACTATTATTTCCCCCTGAAATGTTCCATTTGGATAAACTCCACTTAAAACTTTCATCAATGTTGATTTTCCCGCTCCGTTCTCTCCACATAATGAATGAATGGTTCCCTTTTTTAATTTAAAACTTACATTTTCTAATGCTTTGACTCCTGGAAATTCTTTCGTTACATTAATCATTTCAAGTATGTATTCATTCAAATTAAAGCAACTCCCCCCAATTATAAAACTATACATCAAAGTAAATAACAATTTTTCTTTTGTTATTTACTTTGATACAATATTAAAACTTATTTATAAACATCTTCTTCTTTTAAATAACCACTATCTACTAAAATTTCTTTTATATTATCTTCTGTAACAATTACTGGTTCAACCAAATTCGATGGAACATCCATTTTGCCATTATCTATTTTTTCCTGAGCATCTACATCTTCACCTTTAACAATACTAATTGCTGCTTTTATTGCTGCTTCTCCCAATAATCTTGTATCTTTATATATAGTCATTGATTGTGTTCCTTCAACAATTCTTTGTGCTCCTGTTTTTTCAGCATCTTGACCTGTTATCGGAATTTTACCTGCTAAATTTTGAGCAGCTAAAGCTTGAATACATCCATTTGCTGTACCATCATTAGGAGCTAATATACCATCAATTTTGTTTCCACTTTTTGTCAAAGCATTTTCCATATGTTTTTGTGCTTCTGCTGGTTTCCAACCAACACATGCCTGTTCAGAAACAACTTTAATATCTCCTTTATCTATTAGAGGTTGAATATGTTTCATTGCACCTTCTTTAAACATTTTTGCATTATTATCTCCTGGATCTCCTGATAAAATAACATAATTTCCTTTAGGTGCTTTTTCTACCAAATACTGTCCTTGTAGTTCCCCAACTTTTGTATTATCAAATGATACATATAAATCAGCTTCCGTATCTAATAACAATCTATCATAAGATATTACTTTAATTCCATCTTTATGTGCTTTTTCTGAAAGAGATGTAAAATTCTTAGCTTCATTTGGGGCTATTATAAGTATATCTACGCCCTGTGAAATAAGATTCTCACACTGATTCAATTGCTTTGCATCATCTTGGTTTGCAATCTGAGTTTTTAAAGTTACGCCCTCTTCCTTTGCAACTTCTTCCATTTTTTCTTTATCCCTTACCCATCTTTCCTCTTGTTGTGTAGGTAAAGATAATCCTATAACGATATCAGAATTTTTATCCTTAATATGTGAATCCTCTTTATTTTCTTCAGTATCTTTTTCTACTTTACAGCCTACCATTGAAAGAACAGAAAACAACATAAGAAATGCGATAACAACCGAAACAAATTTCTTGGATTTACTCATAAAAATAATTCCCCCTAAAAATAATTTGTAATTAAATCTTAATATATTCACAAACATTTATCTCTAGAGAAAATTACGAATACCTTACCCATATATTAAATTTAAATTAAATATAAATTTTCACCTTACTTTTTTTAATATTAAAAAAATGCTATTAATTTTGAGGCCATTTACTTTTATCTATATCTATATAAACATCTTCTATTCTATGAAAAGCTTCTTCTTTAACAATGATTCTATATAAATTATCTTTCTTAATAGAAACTATGTCTACTTCATAGAAAGGAATGTTATACTTACCATTATTTATTTCTTTTTCAGTTATTAATTTCTCTCCCTTTAAGATATTTACAGCCATATTGGCTGCATTTTTTGCCAATTTATCAATAGGTTTATAAATAGTTAAGTTTTGAGTTCCATTGACTATCCTTTGACAAGCTGCTAAATCAGCATCTTCTCCTACAACTGGAATACTTCCTGCCAAAGACTTTTCTGATAATACATTTATTGCTCCACCTGCTAATTTATCATTTCCTGCAATTATAGCATTAATTTTTTCACCTTTTTCTAAAAGATTTCTCATTATCTCAGAAGCTTCATCAGGACTCCAATTATCAACAAAATTTTCAGAGATAATTTTTATTGAACCTTTATTTATTTTATCCTTTAGTACCTCATCATATCCCTGTTTTATAAATATACTATTATTATCATTTTTTGGTCCATTTATTATAACGTAGTTTCCCTTTGGAACTTTATTTACTAAATACCCTGCTAAAAGTCTTCCTACTTCTTTATGATCAAATGAAATATACAAATCAACATCAACATTTCTTATTATCCTATCATAGCAAACAACTTTTACATTATTCTTTCTTGCAAGTTCTACTATTTCAGAACTCTTATCTGCATCATTTGGTACTATTACTAAAACTTTTATTCCATTTTCTATCATTTCAAAAACTTGTTCATATTGATCATTAGAATTGTTATTTGCATTCTGAACATCTACATCTACTCCAAGCAACTTTGCTTCAGATACAAAAATATCCCTATCTTTTAGCCATCTGTCTTCATTTAAAGTCGCAAGCGAAAGTCCAATATCATATTTATAACTATTAATTTTATCGCTTTCTTTTTTTGTATAGTTACAACCAGATAAAATACAAATACTTATAAAATATATAGTATAGATTTTTAAGTATTTCATTAAAATCACACCTTTTTTTTATTAACTATATACTCTTTATATTCAGAAGGAGACAATCCAAGAATTTTTTTGAATATTCTACTAAAATAATTAGGATCCTTATATCCAATATTAAAACAAATTTCTTTAACACTTAAATTTCCTTCTTCCAAAAGTATTTTAGCTTGTTTCATTTTTAGTGAAGTTACATATTCCACAAAATTATGTGCAGTTTCATCCTTAAAGAGTTTACTGAAATAGTGTGGACTAATTGATAAATATTTTGATATTTCTTCCAAAGATATATCCTTATTGTAATTTTCATCAATATATTTTAATGATTTTTTAATAATAGCAGATAAATTATTCTCTTTTAATTTTTTAAATTCATGAGCTATTGTTCCCATCTTTTCTCTAAACCATAATTTTAAATCCTCTAAATTAGATATACTTAAAATTTCATTTATATAATTATCATTAGATAAAAAATATATATTGTAGTCCATTGCAAGCCTTTTAAATAAAACCATTAATTCTAAAACTTCCATTTTTATATTTTCAAAATTCAAACTATGTTCTTTCATTCTCACAAATATTTCATCATATATATCAATAGTTTCATCAACATTACCTACTTGTATATTTTCAATAATTTTTTTCTCTATACTTATTAAGTTGAGCCTATTATATTTTTTTTCAAATAAAATATCTCTTATATGTGAAATATCATTTTCTTTAATGTTTTTTATTGCTTTAACTGATTCTTCATATGAATTTTTCATACTATATAATCTTCTATAATAATTACCTATTCCAATTTTAATTTTATTCTTTGTTAAATTTTCTAGATCTCTTAAAATAAATTTTGCCATATCAATTGATTCTAACCGATTTTTATATTCATCAATATCTGATTTTATAGGTACTACTAATATAATTTTATTTGACATTATTGGTCCTACTATTATATTTTCATATTTTATTATTTGTTCCCTTATTTTCGTATACAAATTTTGTAATTTACTACTTAATTCAAAAACTTTTTCTTCATGATTTTTAAACTCTAAAGTCATTACATAAGAATATTTAAAATTAATGTTTAAGACTTTTTCATAAGATTCTAGACGATTTAAGCAAGTATCAAAAAATATTGAATAAATAAGACCATTTTCTAAAGCCGGTCTTAAATTCTCCATTTTTTCTTTTAACTCTAACTCTTTGTTTCTATTTTTCCTTTCACTATCAATTATCTTAGTAACTTTATCTAATGAATTTATTATTTTAGATTTACTTAAAGGTTTTAAAAGATATTCTGTTACATTTAAACTTAGGGCTTCTTTTGCAAAATCAAATTTATCATATGCTGATATGATAATAAATTTAGCTAGGTTATATTTTTCTTTTATCAAAGATATAGCATCTATACCATTTATTCCTGGCATTTTTATATCAATTACAATAATATCAGGTCTTTCCAGTTCAGATTTTTCTATTGCTTCTCTTCCTGACCTTGCTAAACCAGAAACTTTAATGTTTTGAAAATTATTTTCTACTATATATTTTATAGAATCCAAAACTATCTGTTCATCATCAGCTATTAATAATTTATACAAATCATACTCCCCCAAAAACTTATTTTACTGGTAACTTTAATATAATTTTAGTATATTCACCTAATACACTTTCTATTCTAAATATATCACTGCTATTATAAAAAATCTCTAATCTTTTAATTACATTAACCATTCCAATTCCTGAAATATGACCCTTCCCCAGCTTTTCATTTTTTAAACGAGTAAAGTTTTTACTTTGAATTTTTTTTAAGACTTCACTTCTTATTCCTCTACCATTATCCTCTATTATAATATAAATATTTTTTTGTTCTTCTTTTACAATAAGTTTGATTAAACCACCACTTTCCAACTCACTTATTCCATGAATAAAAGCATTTTCCAAAATAGGTTGAATTATCAAACAAGGTATATCTATATTCTCAGCCAAATCATTAATCTCGCTTATAAAATTCAGTCTATCCTTAAACCTTGTCTTTAATATATATATATATCCAAGAGCATTATTAATTTCATCTTTTAATTTTACAGGTTCGTTTAATTTTCTAAGATTATATCTTAACATATTTGAAACATTTTCTATAAAATCAGATGTTCTTTCAGCTCCTTCAAACATAGCAATTTGCATACCTGCATTTAAAGTATTAAATAAAAAATGTGGATTTATTTGAGATTGTAGAGAAATTAATTCTGCTTCCTTTAACAAATTTTTAATTTCTAAATTTTGTACCTCTTTTTCATTTAGCTGTTTTTCAAGTTTTGCCTTTTCTTTTATATCATCAACATGAGTTTTTAAGTTTAAAACCATTTTATTAAATGCAGAAGCCATAATTTTCATTTCATCATTTGTATCAACTACAACTTCTTGAACATTAAAATTACCTTTTGAAATCTCTTTTGCAGATTTTGATAGTGTAATTATTGGTTTTCTCAGTCTCATTGTAAAAATAATAACCAGTAAAATATTTATAAAAACAGATACTATTATTAACAAAATATTTATTTCTTGAACAAACTTTAACTTACCAGAAATAGACTTATAAAAATTTGTATCGTTTTCAAAATATTGAAGACTTAATTCCTCAATATAAAAATCTATATATCCTAGTATTTCTTTTGATCTATCATAATGAGCACTGTATTGATCAATATTTCGTCCTCTTTTTGCACTTTCGGCTAATTTTGTTTCATCCAAATATGAAAAACTCATATTAGAAATATCTTTTAAAATTAAATTGCTTTTATATTTACTTTTAATATAATTTGCCTTATATTCTAAATTATCTCTAGACTTCATATATTGATTTAAATACTCATTTGAATCAACAGGATTTTTTAGGTATTCAAATAAGTTAACCTCAACAGACTTCAAGTCTAATCTCAATTCATTTAAGTCTATACTTGTATTAAACATATCATCAATTTTTGATAAAAATAGTTTTGTATTAGAATATGTATAAACACTTGCCAAAACCATAATTAAAGTCGTTAACATAAAATACATAAGTAAACGTGTTGTAATTCTACTCTTTATTTTTATTATATTTAAAAACATATATACCCCGATTTTAAAACTAATGGATATCCAAAAAGTGATTTATTTTCTTATGCTAGAAATATTCGATATTATTTTTTAGGTTATTTTTAATATTATTAAGTTATTTTTTATCAATGTACTTTTTTATATTATTTTTATTAATTCTATCAACAGATACGTCAACAAATTCAGATATATGATTAGCTTCTCTTATATTAATGAGTTGTTCTATAGCTTGATAACCAACTTTAAATTTATTATCTACAATACTTGACCTGATTATCCCATTATCAATTAATCTTAAAATTTCTGAATCATCACCTAATCCAATTGTAGTAAATCTATTTACACTATTTAAATCAATAATCGTATGAACAGCTATAACCGTTTCTTCCATTCCAATGCAAAAAATCGTATTGGAGTTTTCTTCTTTTATAATATCTCTTGTAATCTTATTTGTATCAAGAAGATTTTTAGTAACATAAATTTGGTCTATTTTTATATTATTATAATCCTTAATTGTATTTTTAAAACCATCATAAATAACATTTTCACTAATTTCTTCTTCTTTTTTATTTTCACCATTACCTCCTATAATAACAGAAACAAAAAATTCTTTTTCTTTAAAAGATATTAGTTCATTTGCAGCTTCCACTCCAGTTTTATAGTTTGGAATAGCAATATATGACAACCTCTTACTTTTAACAGCTTCCTTTCCCATTGTGATTACAGGTATCCCCTTTTCAACTGCCATATCAATATATGGAATTATCTCTTCTTCATTGGTAACATATAAAATAATTCCATCAATCTTAGAGTTTATTGCAATATCCATATATTTCTTTTGCTCTTCTACACTATATTCATTGCTTCCTTTGAATTCTATTGATAAATCATTTTCTTTAGCAATATTTAATGCACCTTTTTTGACTTTAACCCAATTTGTATTATCAATATCAGGTGAAATAAAAGCAAAATGATATTTATCTCCATAATTAAAACAATTTTCAATATTAATATTGTAATTAAATTCACTTTCTATTTCTTTTATATATCTAATTGTTATAATAAAAACCACTATAAATGTTGCTACAAGTAATGCTATTAATATATTTTGTAATTTTGCCATAACACTTCCAAATCCTATATATTTAAATATTTACTTTTAGTATATATTTATTTTATCATATAACAATAATTTAACAAATATAATAATTTAGGAGAACTAAAAAAATAAACTCAATTCTTTTTACCTGAAGTTCGCTTAAATCATGCGAATTCATGCTCGAAAATTTGAGTTTATTTTTATCATATTCCTAAGTTGTGAATACCCCAACCGATTCCATCAATTCAAAAGCTGTTTGTCTTAATTTTTCTGCATGTTTTGCTAGTTCTTCTGCTTTTAGTAAAATATTCGCAATATTTTTTGCTATTTCATTTGTAGATTCAGCATTTTGGGTATTTACTAAAGCAACTTCTCCAACACCTTTTACCATACTGCTTATATTCAAATATAAATCTTCTATCAGTTCATAAACATTATTAATATGGCTTTCAGAATTATTATTATTATTTAATAATTTAATATCATTTACTATTTTTGATGTAGAATTTTTAATTTCCTCTATTATTGTACTCATTTGTTGTGTTGTAGCTGCTGTTTCTTCAACACTTGAAGATAATTCCTCTGTTGTTATAGAAATATCATTTAAATTAGATTTTAATTCATCTATATGAATTTTCGTTTCCATAAAAGATTGATAAACTATTATAGACTTATTATTTATTTGATTAATCATATTTGATAAATCAGATATAGTATCTCTTAAGTGTCT
>JBDMZA010000506.1:0-4458 GCA_039770155.1 Clostridiales bacterium | reverse complement strand
GTCTGAAGTTCGCTTAAATCATACGAATTCATACTCGAGAATTAGAGTTTATTTTTTAATTCTACCTAAACTTATTATATCATATCGAAGAAATATATTTCAGGTATAATCAAAAATTTCATAAGACAACTTTTTTCTGAAAATGCCGATGCTTTAACAGATTTTTTAAAAAAGTTGACTAGTTTATTTTTTGATTATGCCTCAAAAAAATAAAAAAACCCTTATAATAGGGTTTTTTTATTTTTTTGTTGTCTCTAATCTTATTTTTTTATCTTATTGTCATCTTTATCAATTTTAGCTTTAATATCTTTAATATCTTTAGTATCTTTAATATCTTTAATATCACTATCTTTCTTATCTTTACTTTGTCCAAGATAATTTGGTAAATTCATTCCTGCCATATTAAAAATATCATTCATTGGAGGAATAGATTTCATCATACCTGATAAAAAATTAGCTGTAGCTGGTATATTTTCTTTATTATTTTGTCCATCCCAAACAGTAACTTTATCAATTTTTATATTTTTTATTGCTTCTACTTGTATCTTAGCTATATCTTCTATCTTATCTGCTATAATTAATCTTACTGCATCATCAGCATTTCCACCACATGCACTTACTATATTCTTAAATCCTTCTGCTTGTTTACTTAAAATTTCAAATGTACCTCTTGCTTGAGCTTCCATTTTACTGTAAATCGCATCACCTTCACCTTTAGCATGTCTTCTGGTTTTTTCAGCCTCTGCTTCAGCATCAATTTGAACTTTTTCTTTTTCAATTTCAGCTCTTACAATAACATCTGCTTGTTTTGTTGCTCTTTCTCTTGAAGCTCTAGCTCTTTCAGCTTCTTCTTCTGCCGCATAAGCTTCTTCCAATGCTTTTGCAGATTGAACTTTTTCAGCTGCTGTTGCTTTTCTTAAAGCTTCTGCTTCTCTCTCTCTTTTTATAGATTCTGAGTTTGCAATTGTAACTTTAGCTTCATTTTCACCTCTTACAGCAAATGAATTTGCCTCTGAAACATTAATTCTTTGGTCTCTCTGTGCATTTGCTTCTCCAATAGATCCATCTCTTGTTTTTTCTGCTACACTTACCTTGGCATCATTTATGGCTTTAGCTGCTGCTTCTTTTCCTAATGCTTCAATATAACCTGATTCATCATTTATATCAGTTACATTAACATTTATAAGTCTCAAACCAATTTTCTTTAATTCAGTTTCAACATTATTGGATATTGCACTTAAAAATTTGTCTCTATCAATATTAATCTCTTCAATATCCATAGTAGCAATTACTAATCTTAATTGTCCAAAGATAATATCTTTTGCTAATTCCTGAATATCATTTCTTTTTAATCCTAAGAGTCTTTCTGCAGCATTTTGCATAACTCCTGGCTCTGTAGATACACCAACTGTAAATCTAGATGGTACATCTATTCTGATATTTTGCTTACTTAACGCATTCTTTAAATTAACCTCTAATGATATAGGAGTCAAATCTAAAAATTCACTTTGTTGTATTACTGGCCATATAAATGATGCTCCACCATGAATACACCTTGAACTTCTTGCTTGACCATCTTTACTTCTTCCTATCTTTCCATATATTACTAATATTCTGTCAGAGGGACATTTTTTGTATCTACTTAAAATTATAATAAATGTTATAAAAATTATAAGTAAGAAAAGAACTACCAAAAAAAGAATTTCTACTCCCATCAAATCAGTCCTCCTTTTTATATATTAAAATAAGAATAATTTTCAATATATTTAAACTTATATTAAAATATTATTAATTATTTTCCAAATATTAAATTTTAATCATTACTTTTTTCTACTAACATAACATTATTATCAATAACATCTATAATTCTAATATAAGTACCTGTTTTTATATCTTCTTCATAATCTGTAACTGCATCTGCTTCAATCATTCTACTAAAAACACTCAAATGAACTTTACCTAAACCTTCTCTTTTTTTAGGAATAGGGATATAAACTTTTCCATTGCTTCCTATTGCTTCTTTGTAATCAAAAGTTCCACTGCTTTGAAGTTTATTCATACCAAATAATAATAAAGCAATCAAAAACATTGATATACTACCAACACATGTAGAAATAACAATTATTAATAACCAGCCTATTTTTGTACCACTTACAATTACTCCTGTCCAACCAAACATAGTAAAAAATGCAACTAAACCTTGTATAGAAAAAAATTTAAAACTTGCAATATCACCAATATTAACATCAGTATCTACACTTGCATCAACATCGAAATCATGTGAATCCATACCAAAAAGAACTAAAATCATTTGAAGTATTAAAACTAATGTAGAAGGAATTGCTATAATATAAAAAACTTGTTGTAAAAAACTCAAATCATTCCACCAAGTAGTCATAATTATGCACCTCATCACCTTTAAAGTTATTATCATCGAGCAAATAATATTTTAATTGTTAGTAAATTATATTTACCTTAATTATAATATCAATTAATATTATTGTCAATATTTATTAATTACATTTATTTATAATTTTAAATTATATTTATATTCACTTATATATAAGTTTTATTTATTTATATGTTGAATAATTTTCACCTTCAAAGTATAATATAAGTAAATATAATTACATCTGAGGTGTTAAATATGCAAGAATGGACTTTGGGTAAAAAAGTAAAAGAAGCTAGACTATCAAAAAAAATGACACAAAGAGAAGTATCAAAAGACTTTATTACAAGAAATATGTTAAGTAAAATAGAAAACGATACTGCAACACCATCAATAAAAACAATTGAATATTTATCAAAAGTTTTAGGTAGACCAATTAGTTATTTTATGGATTATTCGCCAGTACAAAGTTCTGATTTAAATAATTATATAAATTTATCAAGTATAAATAAATATTTTAAAGATAATAATTATTTAAAATGTATAAATGAAATTAATATAATCATAAAATCTAAAGATCATAGAGATATTGTCAATAATCAAGAATTATATCTATTATTGGCATTTTGTCACTTTAAAGAGGGTAACAATTATTTACTCAGAGGCAAACTTAATAATGCAGAAGAATATTATTACACATCTTTAGAATTATTATCCAAAAGTATTTATACAGAGCTAAATATTTATTCTGAAATATTTTATGGACTCTATCAAATTTCTCTGTACAAAAAAGATTCTGGATTAATGGCAGAAAATCATAACAAATTTTACTCATACCACAAATCACGCACTAGTATACTTGATAGTGAAATATTTAGACTTGAAGCATTATACACTGAATCAAAATATGAAATAATAATAAGTCAAAGCAAAAACATTAAAATTGAAAACATGAATCATTTTATAAAAAGCAAATTCTATTTAATTTTAGGAAAATCATATTATAAAATAAATAATTTAGATTCATCCTTAAAATATCTTTTAGAAGCTGAAAAAATTATTAAACTTCATAATATTAAATTATATTCACTTGATGTATATGAATTTTTAGGAAAAATCAACTACAAAATAGGTAACTTTAAAGAAGCATATGATTACACATTAATTGCTAATAAACTAATTAAAGAAATAGAATAATCTATATATTTATCGGATAGTTATAGCAATTTTATTAATAGTACGAAAAAATAAATTACATCATACAATCCAAATACATAAAATAATTTAATAAAATAAAGAGTATTGTTTCTAAAACTAGAAACAATACTCTTTATTCTTTAGATATACATTAATTAGCAATTTCCATACTATAAAATATTTTATTTGGATTTGAAAATTTTCTGTTTAACTCCATTAATATAATATCTCGAGTAGCAATATCATCAATTTTCTTATAGATATAACTCACCAAATCACTCAAATTTTTATTATTTTTATTTATAGAAACAAATACTGAATTTAAATACATAATGTTACCACAGTGCTCAAATTTTTTATTATTTAAATCAGTTCTCATTTTAATTATGTCTAGTAAATCATTATCTAAAATTTTTATATGTTTTTCTATTTCCTTACCGATATCTGCTTTATTTATATACTCATTTAATCTCATTTCAATCAAATCTTTCTTCTCTCTAATTACTTTTTTATTCCAATCTAAATATGTTTTTAAATATGTTTTACCTAGTATTTTTGTACCATCATCCAAATTACTATCTTCATACTTTATATAAAAATCTTTACTTCTTTTTATGCTTTTTTTACATGTAACATTATTGCATTCATATTTAAAATATTTTTTTATATCATTATTCGTCCCTAAGGAGTTAAAATCTAGACTAAAACTAAATTTATTATAATAATTATCATTCCATAAATTCTTTTCCAAATAATTAATTAATTCTTCATCATCTTTAAATTCATAACCTTCAAATTTTATCAAATCTCTAATATTATCTATAAAGTTAACAATTTTTTTAGAGGCATTTTTTTTGTCTATTGGAATAGAT
>JBDMZA010000505.1:0-4329 GCA_039770155.1 Clostridiales bacterium | reverse complement strand
TGGAATGAAAGATATAGTACATCAACACTATTAAATACACCAAGATTATTATTTATAGTTCCTATATACTTGATTTCAAATATTTCTGGAATTAATGAATCTATTTTTCTTAAATTATTGATTCTTAGTATTATTTTTTTAGCTGCTATTTCAATGTATGCATTTGGAAAAAGATTGGTAAGTGTTTATTTTTCAAGAAAATTTGATTTTTTTAAAGTATTTGCACTAATAACAGGAGCTCTATTTTATGCTTTAAATCCTTGGATTATTGAAAGAATCCAGCATATATATTTATTATGTGGGTATTCACTTTTTCCATTAGTTTTAATGTACTTTTTTAATATATTTGATCCAAAATTTCAGAAGCAACTAATTTATAATTATAATATAAAATTAAGAAAATTATATACACGGAATGTGTTTGATATATTTGTATTTGCAATAGTTTTTTCATTAAGCTCCGCTGCAATACATTATTTCTTTTTTGGAATAATGTATTTATCAGTAATCTTAGCTTTAATAGTAATAAAAAATGTTTTTGTTTTAAGAAAAGTGTATAAAGATATTCAAGATTTTGTTTATATAGTAATTTTAAAGTGTATTGTTATTTCAAGTGGTTTTATGATTTTTTCAGGGTATTGGTTCTTGAGCTATTTAGGAAGTTTTTTATTTAAAGCTCAGGCTTCACAACATAATGTGAATGTAATAGATACTTTATCAATGTATAGTAGATATAGCTCGATTAAAAATGTTTTATTACTTATAAGTTATTGGTGGCCAATGTTTGATATACAAAATTTATCATGGACATTTTACATGGGCGGTGGTTTACTAGTATTAATTATAATTGGATCAGCTCTTTTTATATCATATAAGCATAATATAATCTTGTTTTTAACTTTATCTACAATTTTATTTATGATTTTTGCAACAGGTGTAAAATTAGATTTTATTGCGGAATATTTTATTTTTGTTGTTACACAAGTTCCTATTATAGGTTCGATTTTTAGAGATCCAAATAAACTTGTTGGATTAATGGCAGTTGGATATAGTATTCTTTTAATAATAGGAATAGAGCATTTCTTTCGAATTTTAAAGTGGAATATATTGCATAATACAATAAAAGTTTTTATAGTTCTTGGCGTTATAGTATCACTTGGATTTTATATAAAACCATTTTATGATAATTTTATTAATGGATTTTATCATCCTGTTAGTGCTCCAAAAGATTATTTGAAATTACAAAAAAAGCTATATAAGCCTGAAAAATTAAACAGTAAAGTACTATATCTTCCTATTGCTGATAATATGTTGCAGTCACATACTGGAGTTGCTACACCTTTTTGGAATACAAATAATAATGATAGTGCTATAGATAAAGCTACAGGTGATATGCATATTTATACATCATCAAAAAATACTTTTTTTCATCATGAGGGTAATGTAATGAGTATTGCTTATTATTATAATTTTCTACAATATCTTATAGATAATGGTTTTACAGAAAATTTAGGAAAACTGGTAAGTGCTTTTGGTGTAAATGAAATGGTTTATCACAATGAATATAAAGGAAATGAATATAAACAAGATTTTAATGAAGATATTATTAGTATGCAAAAAGACTTTGGGGAAAAAACTTCTACAGGTTTATTTTCTTCTTATAAAATAAAGGGAAATAAGGAATATATAAAAATATTAAATAGTAAAGTCTATACAACTGGTGGTTATTCAAAGTTAGAATCGTTTTCAAATATTGATGGATTTGATTTTGAAAAATTTGGAGTTATTTTTTCTACATTAAATAAGGGATCAGGTATAAGAGATATAGGAGAAAATGACTATATTGAATGTAATGATTTTAATGAATTGTATTTGTCAAATCTTCAAGATGAATATTATATAGAACCTTTTAATTATATAAATAATGGGAATGCTTTTTTAAATTGGTCAAAGACTTTAGCTAAGAACAGCGATTGGCTTTGGTTTCTATCATCACAAGGAATAGGAAATTATTCTTTTGATTTTGATTTTTCTTCTGGTATTGCTCTTACTCTTGCTTCAAGCAAAATAAATGTTCCTTCATACAAGATGGATAAAATTAAAGGTGAGTTGGTGGCAGATTTTAATTCAATGCTAAAAATGGAAAAGTTCTTTAAAGCTGACAATCCGGGGGTTTTTGAAGTTATTGCAAATCCAAAATCGCAAAATAATAATGTACCTCTATTGCATGGAGAAATAATTAAGGGAAATCCAAAAAATATATGGCAAGTTGCAAAATCTGGAATTATTGATGCGAAAGGCAACACTCCATATAAGTTTTCAATAAGTGCATCTGGAAGAGGAACAAATAAATTGCATGTAAAGATGAAGTTTTTTGATGAGAAAATGACTGAAATTGGCAATAGTTATGTAGTTGCCCCATCTGAAGAAACTAATTTTGATGAAGTTAATATGTATGGAGAGTATGTATCACCTAAAGGGGCAAAATATATGAGGATTGACTTATTATCATATCAAAGAACTGAACAAAAGAATTATTGGTGGATACATAATATAGAAATTAAGGATTTGAGTAAATATAAAGCTAGAAATGAATTTATTGTAGAAAAATCTTTTGATACAAAAAAAAAATGCAAGCTTTATATTAGGACATTTATAAATGAAAAAGGTGGTGAATTATCAATAAAAAAAGGTAATGATGTAAATATTGTGAGTACAAAAAGTAACACTACTAATGAATTTAAATGGGTGTATCTTGGAGAAAAAGAATTTTCTAGTGGAACGAATGAAATAGCAATTGAAAGTATAAGTGGCTTTAATGCAGTAAATATTTTTGCTTGTATTCCTATTGAAGATGAAGATATGCTGAAATTTCCAATAAGAAGAGCTATAGAAAAAAGTAATATTTTTAATGTTATAGAATGTGAAAATGATTTTAATTATTTAGGAAACATACAAAGTGACAGAGCATTTACAGGTTTTAGTATGGGAAGGGGAATAGCTTCACAAAATGGTTTGTTAAAGAAGGAAATTGAAATTATAAAATCGTCAAAATACTCAATAGTACTTAATATTGACGGAAAGAATAACATACAGGGACATATTAAAATAAAATTTATAAGTCATAAAAATGGAAAAGTAATAGAAAAGGTAATAAAAACAGAAGATTTGAAAAATAAGTATAATTTACCAAATGAAGTTATTGATCTGGATAATAATAAAACTACATATCCAAAATATATAAGTAAGGTGAAAAATACTTATAATGGTATAAATGAAGTGAATTTGGATAATATATACTTAAATAAAGGTAAATACTTAGTTGAAATAGAATTTTCTAGCAATGTGAAGTCAGAAAGTAGCTTTGAAGATGTCCGTTTGTTTGATTCTAATGAAATTAAAACAGAATATATTAAAGAAGATGAACAGGATGATCCAGGTTATACAGAATGTATTAAGATTACTCCAGATATGACGAGAATGAAAATGAGTGAAGGAATTTTAAATTTAGAATTTGATAAAACTTGTTCCATTAGTTGGTATAATTATACTTCCAAAATTATAGATGTAATTGAAAATGATGAATATCTTATTACATTTGAAGCAAGATCATCATATGTAAGGAAAAGGCACACTAAAGTAATTTTTATGGATTCTAATAAAAAGGTTATAGATACAACATATATAAATGAAGTTGAAGAAAAGGATAAGAATAAATGGAATAAATATCAGCAGATAGTGAAAGTACCATCCAATGCAAGATATATGCAATTTCATATTTTATGTAAAGGATTCAAAGAAAAAGATGGATTTATTAAGATTAAAGACTATTCAATAATTCCATATAAAGACTTAATAACCGTTGATAATATGATTATTTGGGAGAATAAAAATAATTCAAATTCAGTTTTTGATAATATAAATAAAACTAGTGCTAAGATCACTAAAATTAATCGAGTGGATACTATGAAAAGGAGCTTTAAATTATATAATCCAAATAATGAGAGGGTTTTAATAAATATTATTGAATCACCAAATCCTTTATGGGAGTTTAAAATAGATTCAATTAAGAAAAGAGGAACAATTCCTGTAAATGGAGTTATGATGGGAGTGATATTTGATAATGAAGGAAGTGGAGAAATGAAAGTTGTATTAAGAGAAATTTACTATTTTGGATTAGTTTTAATTTGTATTGGTTTTTTATCTATAGTGGTTTACTATAAAAAGTTTGTATAAGGCATAATCAAAAATTTCATAAGACAATTTTTTTCTGAAAATATCGATGGTTTAACGAATTTTCAAAAAAAAGTTGACTAGTTTATTTTTTGA
>JBDMZA010000504.1:0-4931 GCA_039770155.1 Clostridiales bacterium | reverse complement strand
AATTAAATAATTAAAGGTATCAAAAAAATAATTTTACATTAATAAAATAAAATGTTTTATTATTTTTTATACAAACCTCTATATAAAAAACTCATACAAGATTAATATCTATATCAAATTTTTAATTTAAAAAGAGTATAAGACTGACATAATTGAATTGATATGTCTTCTATTCTCATCTCTTCTCTTCTATTCTCATCTCTTCTAAAAGATAACCTCAAAACCTAATTCTTCTAATTTTAAGAAAATATAAATTATAAATAATTATTAAATTTATAAATAATTATAAAATATTGATAAAATTATATCATTAATGTTAATAAAAATCAATTAGGAGTATAATAAACTTGAGTATAGTACATTTTATACTTACCACCTTGGCAAATTCCAATTCCAATATTCTTATAATTTCCCAATATAGTTTTTCTATGATTCTTTGAATTTAACAAAGCCTCTAATGCATATATTGAATTTCTCTGACCAGATGCTATATTTTCTGCTGCATTTTTATAATGAATATTATCATTTATCATTCTATCAAAAACTGTTTCATTATTTAAATTAATATGATCAAAGAAATCTTTTTTTACCATATCCTTCGAATGATTTCTTGCTGTAATAGCAGCTTTTTCATCCCAAATAAGTTGTTCTTTATTGTATTTTGCTCTAAAAGCATTTATTAAATCTAAATTTTGTCTTTCTAAAGATTCTACTATTTTTATATCATTATTATTTTCAATGTAGTAATTTGTCAAATTTTCTTCTATTTCTTTCTCTATTAATAATATTGAATTTACTTTATTATAATCAATTTGATCATAAAATAATATTACATAACACTTATTTATATTATACATATTCCAATTATCATCATTAAAAATATAATTTATACCTGATTTTTCAATAGATTTCATAGGATTTTTTAAAATTTCATGAATATCATCTCTTTTTTTCCCAATAATATATTCATTATTTATTTTCCACTTATTAGAATTCGAAAAAAAACCTACAACTTTATTTCCTTTTATTCCTACTTGTATATATTCTTTATAATTTTTATTGTATATATACCATTCAAACCCATACATACTTATATCTTTTCTATCAGGTATCCCAAAATTGCTGATCAACTTTTCCTTTGAATCACCAATATACATTCCTCTATAATTAAATATTAAATTCTTATAGTTTTCTTTACCTTTATTCAATATAATTTTATTTTCATTAGAATTATTAACCATATATTTTCCACTTAATAAATTAAAACTATTTATTACTGCATTATTCTTAAAATCCATTAATTTATAAAAAGAAAAAGAAAGAATTACTACAATTAATATTATTTTTACTCTCATACTTAAATACCCCATATACTTAAATATCACTCAATATAAAAAAAGAAACTATATAAATCAATACTCCAAAATTAGAATTTGTTTTTCAGATATTCCCAAAGAGAAGCTAAAAAATAATACCACTTTTTAGTTTCTAAGGCAGAATCAAAAAATAAACTGGTTAACTTTTTTTGAACATTCGTTAAACCATCGATATTTTCAGAAAAAAAATTGTCTTATGAAATTTTTGATTATGTCTAATACACATTAATATGAGTATATTGATGATTATAACATTAATCATCATATAAAAAAAAGGTATTCTAAAATGTATTAATATAAATTTAATACATTTTAGAATACCTAAGGCAGAACCAAAAATCAACCTCCTTTTAATGAGTATTCACTTTTGTGATAACCCCTCCACCTAATAACATATCATCATCGTAAAATACAGCTGATTGACCTGGAGTAATTGCTCTTTGAGGAACTTCAAAAATAATTTTTGCTTTGTTATTTTCTATTAAAGTAAGTTTCGCTTTAGATAACTTAGATGAATTTCTAATTTTAATCTCTACATTACGGTTATCAATAATTTTATTGTCAGTAATTAAATTTATATTTTCAGCAATTAAATAGTGTTGAAATAAATCTTCATTATCACCCAATACTATTCTGTTATTTATATAATCAATTTCAATAACATATTTAGGCTTCCCAAATGTTATTCCAAGACCTTTTCTTTGACCTATAGTATAATAAATTATACCTTTATGTATTCCCAAAACATTTCCTTGTAAATCAACAAAATCACCTTGTATAATTTTAGTACTTGAATTTTCAATTATAAACTTAACATAATCATTATCTTCAATAAAACAAATTTCTTGACTATCCTTTTTGTTAGCAACAAAAAGATCTGCCTGTTTAGCTATTTCTCGTACTTCCTTTTTATCATAATTACCTAAAGGCATAATTACTCTCGAAAGTTGATTTTGTTTTAATCCATATAAAAAATAAGTTTGATCCTTCGTCTTATCTTTTGGTTTTTTGAGATTATAAAAACCTCTTTCATTCATTTGAATTTTGGCATAATGTCCTGTAGAAATATATTTTATATTCATTCTATCTGCTTTCTCCAGCAAATCACCAAATTTAATGAATTTATTACATACTACGCACGGATTTGGAGTTCTACCTTTTAAATATTCTTTTTTAAAGTAATCTATAACTTTACTTTTAAAAGATTCATTTAGATCAAATTCAATAAACTCTATACCCAATTTTTCAGCTACATTTTTAGCATCTCTTATCATAGCATTTGAATTTTGAGTTGAATAATTTTGAAATAAATTCATTGTTACTCCTATAACCTCATATCCAGATTCCTTCAAAATATATGCCGCTACAGAGCTATCTACTCCACCACTTAATCCGATTAGTACTTTTTCTTTATTTTTCAATTTTATCACCATATTTAAAAATCATTATTAATTTTTTCTATATCTTCACATCTTTTGCCACATGAACTAATATCTAAAGTTTCTTCATTTTTAACTTTTTTCTTGTAATCTTCAATTGCAGCTTTTATAGCTTCCTCAGCCAAATTAGAACAATGCATTTTTACTGGCGGTAAACCATCTAAAGCTTCTGCAACTATATTATTAGTAATTTTCAGAGCTTCATCAATTGTTTTTCCTTTTATTAATTCTGTAGACATACTACTTGTAGCTATTGCTGCCCCACAACCAAAAGTTTTAAATTTGGCTTCAACTATAATGTCATTTTCTATTTTAAGATACATTTTCATTATATCTCCACATTTTACATTTCCAACTTCTCCAATACCATTTGCTTCTTCTATTATTCCAACATTTCTGGGATTTGAAAAGTGATTCATTACCTTTTCACTATACATATTATTTCTCCACCTTTCTAAGGAATATTAAAAAATATATTGCTATCATTGCTATTGATGTCTAACATAATCTAATGCCAGTAATTATAAATAAGAAAAATGCAATATAGTTTTTAAGCTTTCCTAACATTTTCATACAATGGTGACATTTCTCTTAATTTCTCTACAATTTCAGGTAAAACCTCCATTAAATAATTAATATCTTCTTCTGTGTTTAAATCCCCCAGTGAAATTCGTAATGAACCATGAGCAATTTCATGGGGTAATCCTATTGACAATAATACATGTGAAGGGTCTAAAGAACCAGAAGTACATGCAGAGCCACTTGAGGCCGCTATCCCTTTCATATCAAGCATTAATAATAATGACTCCCCTTCAATAAATTCAAAGGAAAAATTAACATTTCCAGGTAATCTTAAGTTTCTATCTCCATTTAATCTAGTATATGGTATTTTTGCCATAACTTCCTTTATAAGCTTATTTCGTAATTTTTCTAATCTTATTACCTTATTGTCCATATTCTCTACCGCTAATAAAATAGCTTTACCCATCCCAACAATTCCTGGAACATTTTCAGTACTTGCTCTTCTTTGTCTCTCTTGAGCACCACCATGTATATATTTATCAATCTTAGTTCCTTTTTTTATGAATAATACGCCAACACCCTTTGGACCATAAAATTTATGTGCTGATATAGATAATAAATCTATTCCCAATTTTTTAACATCAACACTTAAACTACCTACAGCTTGAACTGCATCAGTATGAAAATAGATACCTTTTTCTTTTGTAATTTTAGCTATCTTTTCAATAGGTTGTATTGTACCTATTTCATTATTCGCATACATAACTGAAACCAATATAGTTTCTGGTCTTATAGCTTTTAATATCTTTTCTTCATCAATAATACCATTTTCTTCTACAGGTACATAAGTAACTACAAATCCTTGTTTTTCTAAATATTCACAAGTCTCTAATACTGCATGATGTTCTATACTTGATGTAATTATATGATTACCCTTTTTTCTATTGCTATATGCTATTCCTTTGATAGCCCAATTATTAGCTTCACTTCCTGAACCTGTGAAATAAATTTCTTTACTTTCTGCATTTAAAACTTCAGCTATACTATTTCTGGATTCTTCAATTGCTTTTTTTGATTCTCTTCCCAAACTGTAAACAGATGAAGGATTACCAAATTTCGAACTAAAATAAGGTATCATCTCTTCAAATACTTCAGGTTTTACAAAAGTTGTTGCAGAATAATCAAAATAAACATTTTTTATATCAGTCATAAAAATAATCTCCTTATTCTTCTATCTTAGAACTTCCAAAAGACAAATTGCCATTTTGCGTAATATTTTTTACAAAAATATTTTAAATATAGTACATAAAATTATCATTTTTCTCAAAATCATGATAATCTTCAATTAAGTCTTGTATAGTTATAGAATCTACCACAGATTCGATACTATTTTTAATTTTTCCCCATACAGATTTGGTTAAACATTTACTTTCATTTTCACAACATATCTTTTTATCATCATCAGAAACACATTCTACTGGAGCAAAAGAGCCCTCAAGTATTCTTAGTATTTGCCCAACAGTAATTTGTGATATTTCTTTATTTAAATAATATCCTCCATGTGCTCCTCTAACACTCTTTACAATTCCATTTT
>JBDMZA010000503.1:0-19545 GCA_039770155.1 Clostridiales bacterium | reverse complement strand
CAAAAATTTCATAAGACAATTTTTTTCTGAAAATATCGATGGTTTAACGAATTTTCAAAAAAAGTTGACTAGTTTATTTTTTGATTCTGCCTAATACTACAAAGATTTTTCATAGATAATTTTGGAAGTAATGTATTTAAATTAAATTAAAATTAATTCATCACATATTTTAGTAACTTCTTTAAATCCATTATTTATATAAATAGAAGGAATAGAATATTTTTTATCTGCATTTATATTATTTATATTATCGTCAAAAAATAGTATCTTACTAGGTTCATATTTAATTTTATCATCAGGTTTCATATAACCAATTTTATATGAAAGAAAAGGTAATTTTATAATCTTATGAATTTCATATCTTTCACATAATTTTAACCAATGTACACTATACTTACCTTTGATAAACATCCGATTTCATAGTTGTTTGAAAGTTTTATTTAGAACTTTAAATTAATGTAATAACAAAAAAATAACAAAAAACATTAAAATAGGACTTTAAATTTTATAAATTATAGTGTAAAATATAGTTAGAAATAGTTATTTTTCAAATCAATTTTTCTATATTAAAATTAATCAAATCCACATAATAAGGAATTCCTATTGTAAAACATTCTCATTAAACTATATACTAGATTTTGCTATATTTGTTCTTAAGGTATAATTAAAAATTTCATAAACAACATTTTTGAAAATGCTCATGTTTTAACGGATTTCATTAAAAAGTTAATAGGTTTATTTTTTGATTCTAACTAATATCTGATTTTATAATTTGATGGTGATATTTAAGGGGGAATTGTAAATGCTAATTTCAACCCTAAAAAGATTGACATCAGTAATATTTTTCCTATTTGTAACTTATACATTTATATATTCTATAAATGCAGGAGCAAAAATGGATTTTGGAATTTTAAATTATGAGTGGCATTCGGAAGATTGTAATGAAATAGGTTTTATAAATAAAGATAAAGTATTTAATATTGTCTATAAAATTGATGATGATTGTCAAATACCTACAGGTGACATTGAAACTTTTAAGGAACTTATTAATGAGTCAGCAGGATCATGGTGTAAACATTATGATATAAGTTTTAATATATTGGACAATTACTCTGATGAATACTTAATAAGTTATAGAATTGTTTCAAGGGATACTTTTTTAAATCTAAACTTTAATGATCCGGCAAATAAAAGAGAAAGTTTTTCAAGGGATAGTGTAATTGGTCTTGTAAACAGAGATGAGTTTGACTATGTTGGACTAGGATTAAAAGATAATAAGGATATTAATGTTTACAGAATAGACAAAAGCACGATTTTTATTGTTTGGGATGATAATGAAAATTCTAACTTTAAAACTTCATATTATGATTATAGTAACTGGTTAAAGCTTTTTACACATGAATTTGGACATGCAATAGGCTATAGGGGACATAACGGATCAAAAGCTTCAAAACCTATTATGTATAAAGATGGATCAGAACTTATGTCATGGGATGTAAAAGAACCAAATAACGAAGATATTGAGCATTTAAAAAATGTTTATGATGCTAACTAAGGGATATCCAAAAAATAAACTCTAATTCTCGAGTATGAATTCGTGCGATTTAAGCGAACTTCAGACGAAAAGAATTTGGTATTATTTTTTAAGGGACAGTCAAAAAATAGTATATTAAAATAATAGATAATTTTATCTATTATTTTTTTTTGAAAAAATTCAAGAGAAACTAAAAAATTAAATAAAAAAGCTTGCAATATAAATAAATGTATAGTAAAATGAATAACGTTGTGACCAGACATACGATGAGATTGGAGATTGCTACTTGAGAAGTTAAAAAAAATATTAGAATTCTTAAAGTTAATAAGAATTTTAGTTGTTTTTTTAGAAACTCATTAGTTAAGTAGGTAACTTCAATGGAGAATGTCCGATTCTAAGAAACCGGGCGGCAAGTCACTGTACATATATAAGTGCATATGAATGTTAACTTATGTTTTTTGGCCCAGGTTATTTGACTCATGAGAGTTAAAGTATTTACCTGGCTTTTTATATGGCTGGAAATGAAACACCCGGCATAGTTTACAGTTTGTTACTTATTGTACTGATGATAGATCGTACGATTAAAAGGGAGGTATATGAATGGCAAATAAACAAAGAATAAGGATCAGGCTTAAAGCATTTGATTATCAGGTTTTGGATCAGTCAGCTGAAAAAATTGTTGATACTGCTAAAAGAACAGGTGCCAAAGTTTCAGGACCAGTTCCGTTGCCAACAGAAAAAGAAATAATAACAATTTTAAGAGCACCACATAAGTATAAAGATTCTAGAGAACAGTTTGAAATGAGAACACATAAAAGATTGATTGATATACTTTTACCATCACCAAAAACTGTAGATGCATTAATGAGATTAGATTTACCAGCAGGTGTTAATATTGAAATTAAATTGTAAGAAATTTTAGTTATGTTCATAATAATGAACCAATGACAGGAGGAATTTAAAAAATGAGTAAATTTATTATGGGAAGAAAATTAGGAATGACACAAGTTTTTACAGAAGAAGGTATTGTTATTCCAGTTACTGTTGTAGAAGTTCAACCTTGTACAGTAGTTAGAAAAAGAGAAGAGAGTAAAGACGGTTATAATGCACTAGTTATAGGTTATGAAGGAATAAAAGAAAGAAGAATAAATAATCCTCAAAAAGGTTTATTTACAAAGATGAATGTTTCTTTAAAGAAATATTTAAAAGAATTTAAAGTTTCAGATATAAACAATTTTGAAATTGGTCAAAATATAAAAGTTTCAGATATGTTTAAAAATGGTGACATAGTTGATGTAAGCGGCGTTTCAAAAGGAAAAGGATTTCAAGGAAATATAAAAAGACATGGACAATCTAGAGGTAAAGAAACTCATGGTTCGCACTATCATAGAAGACCTGGATCAATGGGAGCATGTTCAACACCAAGTAGAGTATTAAAAGGTAAAAAATTACCAGGTCATATGGGTGTAGATAAAGTGACAGTTCAAAATTTAGATATAGTAAGAGTAGATGAAGAAAGAAATGTAATTTTGGTAAAAGGTGCTGTTCCTGGACCAAAAAGAGGTTTACTAACTATTAAAAGTGCAGTAAAAAAGAAATAAAATAACTTTTTTAAGAAGGGAGGATATAACATGCCAAAAGTTGATTTATTTGATATGGATGGAAAAAAGATTGGTGATATAGACTTAAATGATAATATATTTGGAATTGAAGTAAAAAAAGAAGTTCTACATTCTGTTGTAGTTAACCAATTAGCTAATAAAAGACAAGGAACTCAATCTACAAAGACTAAAAGTGAAGTTAGAGGAGGCGGAAGTAAGCCTTGGAGACAAAAAGGTACTGGTAGAGCGAGACATGGAAGTATAAGATCTGCTCAATGGATAAAAGGTGGAGTTGTTTTTGCGCCAAAGCCAAGATCATATAACTATACATTACCTAAAAAAGTTAAAAGATTAGCTTTAAAGTCAGCATTATCTTCTAAAGTTTTAGAAAAAGATATAATTGTTTTAGATGATATAAGTTTTGATGAGATTAAAACAAAAAATATGTATAAAGTCCTTAAAAATTTAGAAACAGAAAAGAATGCTTTGGTTATTTTACCAACAGTTAATAAGAGTAAAGATGATGAATCAAAATTAAAAAAGAGTTTTGTTATAAGAAGATCATCAAATAATATTCCCGGAGTTAAAACTTTAATGGTGAATACTATAAATGTATATGATATATTAAAGTACAATAAATTGATATTGACAAAAGAATCTCTAAGCAATATTGAGGAGGTGTATGCATAATGAAGTTTGCTGAAGATATTATAATTAAACCGTATATAACTGAAAAAAGTAATGAAGAAATGATGGTGGGCAAATATACTTTTATTGTTGCTGTTGATGCAACAAAACTAGCTATAAAGTCATCAATTGAAAAGCTTTTTGGTGTGAAGATTTTAAAAGTTAATACAATGAATTATACAGGTAAAGAAAAAAGAATGGGTGTTCATTTAGGGAGAAGATCGGATTGGAAGAAAGCAATAATAAAAATTGATCAAGATCCAAATGGTGAAAAAGAAAAAAAAGTAAAAGTTAAGAATGAAGAAGGAAAAGTAGTAACAGAAGTAAAGAAATATTATCCTGGATCTTATTATGAGAAAAAAGGTAATTTTGTTAAAAGTTCTAAAAAATATAAAACAAGTATTGAAGAGTTTGGCGTTGCACAATAGAAGAAGGGGGAGTGAAATATTATGGCAATGAAAAAATTTAATCCTACCTCGCCTGCTAGAAGATTTATGACTGTGTCAACTTTTGATGAGGTTGATAAACTTGAACCGGAAAAAACATTGTTAAAACCTTTAAAAAGAAAAGGTGGTCGTAATTCATACGGTAGAATAACTGTTAGACATCATGGTGGTGGAGCAAAGCAAAAATATAGAGTTATAGATTTTAAAAGAAATAAAGATGGAATAAAAGCAAAAGTTGTTGGTATAGAATATGATCCTAACAGATCTGCAAATATTGCTTTGTTACAATATAGTGACGGTGAGAAAAGATATATTTTAGCACCAAATGGTTTGAAAACTGGTAATACAGTTGAATCAGGAGATAAAGCTGATATAAGAACAGGAAATTCATTACCAATATCAAAGATTCCTGTTGGTTCAATAATTCATAATATTGAGTTGAAACCTGGTAAAGGTGGACAAATGGTAAGGTCAGCAGGTAATTCTGCTCAGCTTATGGCTAAAGAAAGTAAATATGCTCAAGTTAGATTGCCATCAGGTGAGGTAAGAATGGTTCTTATAAGATGTAAAGCAACATTAGGTCAAGTAGGAAATATTGATTATGAAAATATGACTATTGGAAAAGCAGGTAGAAAAAGATGGATGGGTGTTAGACCAACAGTAAGAGGAGTTGTTATGAATCCATGTGATCATCCTCATGGTGGTGGTGAAGGAAAATCACCTATTGGTATGCCAAGTCCAGTTACTCCTTGGGGAAAACCTACACTTGGATACAAAACAAGAAAGAAAAATAAAAAGTCAGATAAATTTATTGTAAAAAGAAGGAAACAAAAATAAATTATTTGTAATTGAGAGGAGGATAACTAAATGGAAAGAGCTCCTAAAAAGATGCCTTTTGTAAGTCCAAAATTACTTAAAAGAATTGAAGATATGAATAAAACTAATGAAAAGAGAGTATTAAAGACTTGGTCAAGAGCATCAACAATTTTTCCACAAATGGTTGGACACACAATAGCAGTACATGATGGAAGAAAACATGTACCAGTGTATTTAACAGAAGATATGGTTGGACATAAATTAGGTGAATTTGCTCCTACCAGAACGTATAGAGGTCATGCAAATACTGAAAAATCCAGTAAACTAAAGTAAGTGCGATTTTTTTGAAGAAGGGAGGAACAAACGATGCCATCTAAGGTAGAGCTTGAAAAGAATGAAGTTAAGGAAAAGCCTAAAAAAGTTTCTAAAAGAGAATATAGAAAAAATTTAATTGACAATAGAGAAGAAACAATAAATCAAATTAAAAAAGTAAAACCTAAAAGCAGAAAAATGAAAGTTCTCACAAAAAAAGAGAGAAAAGAATTGGGTATTGGAAAAGATCAGGGAAAAGCAATATTGAGTTATGCAAGAATATCTGCAAGAAAAGCTAAATCAGTAATTGATTTGATAAAAGGTAAAGATTTAGATGTAGCATATGGTATATTAAAAAATACAAGAAGAGATGCTTCAACATTTTTACTAAAACTTGTTAAATCAGCGGAAGCAAATGCTTTAATGAACTTACAAGCTGATACAGCTGATTTATATATTGCTGAAGCCTATGCAAATCAAGGACCAACTTTAAAAAGAATTATGCCAAGAGCACAAGGTAGAGCAAATAGAATTAGAAAAAGAACAAGCCATCTTACTGTTGTAGTAAAAGAAAAGAAGCTTTAAGAAAAGGAGGTTGGTAGAATGGGTCAAAAAGTTAATCCTCATGGGTTGAGAATAGGAATTATTAAGGATTGGGATGCGAAATGGTATGCCACTAAGAAAACATTTGGGGATCAATTAGTTCAAGATGTTCATATTAGAAGACATATAAAGAAGAAATTAAAAATTGCGGGGATTTCAAGAATTGAAATAGAAAGACCTTCAAATAAAATTAAAATAAATGTATATACTGCAAAGCCAGGACTTGTAATAGGCAAAGGTGGAACAGGAATAGATGAATTAAGAAGAGAGATTGAAAAACTTGTTAATAAAGATGTGAAAACTGCTCAGGATAGAAAAAATGTTCTTATAAATATAACTGAAATTAAAGTTACAGAAACAAATGCTCAATTAGTTTCAGAAAATATAGCAAGTCAGTTAGAAAGAAGAATATCTTTTAGAAGAGCAATGAAACAAGCAATGTCTAAAGCAATGAGATTAGGAGCTAAGGGAATTAAAACTCAAGTTTCTGGAAGATTGGGCGGAGCTGAAATTGCAAGAGTAGAACATTATCATGAAGGAACTATACCTCTACAGACTTTAAGAGCTGACATAGATTATGGATTTGCAGAAGCAGATACAACTTATGGAAAGATTGGAGTAAAAGTTTGGATTTATAAAGGTGAAGTTCTTCCTGTTCCTGTTGAAAAGAAAGAAAAGAAACAAGGAGGAAAAAGATAATGTTAATGCCAAAAAGAGTTAAAAGAAGAAAAGTACATAGAGGTAGAATGAAGGGAATTGCAACAAGAGGAAATACTGTTGTAAATGGAGATTTCGGTATACAAGCAGCTGAACCTTGTTGGATTACCAGTAATCAAATTGAAGCTGCTAGAATTGCAATGACTCGTTATACAAAAAGAGGTGGTCAGGTTTGGATTAAGATTTTTCCTGACAAACCTGTAACAAAGAAACCAGCTGAAACTAGAATGGGTAAAGGTAAAGGCTCACCAGAATATTGGGTAGCAGTTGTTAAACCTGGAAGAGTTTTATTTGAAATAGCTGGAGTTACTGAAGAAGTTGCAAAAGAAGCTTTAAGACTTGCAATGCATAAATTGCCACTAAAATGTAAGTTTATTGCAAGAGAAAAAGAAGTAGGTGGTGAAGCAGATGAAAGTTAGAGAATTTATTAAAAACTTAAATGAAATGACTGATGAGGAATTAGTAAAAGAGGAAAAGGATTTAAAATCAGAACTATTTAAATTAAGATTTCAAACTGTAACAAATCAATTAGAAAATCCTTTAAAGCTTAGAGAGATAAAAAGATCAATTGCCAGGGTGAAAACTGCTGTTAAGGATCGTGAAATAAGGAAATTAAAAGAAGAAGGAAAACATATTAGTTTAAGCAATAAATCAAGAAGTAAGAGAAAAGCTTAAATATATGATAGGAGGTTTAAAATATAGTGATAGAGCGTGGATTGAGGAAAACAAAAATTGGTAAAGTAGTAAGTGATAAGATGGACAAAACAATTGTAGTTGCAATTGAAGGCAGTGTTAAACATCAACTTTATAAGAAAATTATAAAAAGAACCTATAAATTAAAGGCTCATGATGAACAAAATACTTGCGGAATCGGTGACAGAGTAAAAGTTATGGAAACAAGACCTCTTAGTAAAGAAAAAAGATGGAGACTTGTTGATGTATTAGAAAAAGCTAAATAATTATTATAATGGTTTGGTTGAAAGGAGGCTTAACTGTGATTCAAACAGAAACTCGTATAAAGAGTGCAGATAATACAGGTGCAAAGGAATTAATGTGTATTAAAGTTCTAGGTGGTACTTCTAGAAAATATGCAAATATTGGAGATGTAATTGTTGCTTCCATTAAAAATGCAACACCCGGTGGCGTTGTAAAAAAGGGTGATGTTGTTAGATGTGTAATAGTAAGATCAAAGCGTGGAGTGAGAAGAGCAGATGGTTCATATATTAAATTTGATGAAAATGCAGCTGTTATATTGAAAGAAGACAAGAATCCGAAAGGAACAAGAATATTTGGACCAGTTGCAAGAGAATTAAGGGAAAAGGGAGAATATATGAAGATATTATCCTTAGCTCCAGAAGTTTTATAGTAAGGGATATCCAAAAAATAACTCTTATTCTTGAGTATGAATTAAAGAGAGCATGATATTTTTTTTAGGTTCTCATAGAGGATATCTGATTTATTATAAAGATTTTTATCCAAGAGAGGAGGGAAATCATTGGCTAATAAAGTGCATGTAAAAAAAGGCGATAATGTAATGATTATAAATGGTAAAGATAAAGGTAAAAAAGGAAAAATATTAAAGGTTTATCCAGATAATAGCACTGTGTTGGTAGAAGGAATAAACATGGCAACAAAGCATAAAAAACCAAGAAGTCAGCAACAGCAAGGTGGTATTATAAGGCAAGAATTACCGGTAAGCAGTTCAAAAGTAAAGATAGTATGTAATTCCTGTGGTAAACCTACAAGAACAAGAAAAGAAGTTCTAGCAAATAAAGAAAAAGCAAGAGTTTGTGTTAAATGTGAAGCGCAAATAAGTATTGTTGAGAATAAGGCTAAATAGTAAGGAAAGGAGGTTAAATAAATGTCTAGATTGAAAGACCGTTATTTAAAAGAAATTACGCCATCAATAAAAGAAAAGTTTAAATATAAAAGTGTTATGCAAGTTCCAAAACTAGAAAAAGTAGTTTTAAACATGGGTGTTGGAGAAGTTAAGGAAAATGCTAAAGCTATGGATGCTGCAGTAAATGATATGGCAATTATAGCAGGTCAAAAACCTATTGTAACCAAGGCTAAAAAATCAGTTGCTGCATTTAAAGTGAGACAGGGCATGAATATAGGTTGTAAAGTTACTCTAAGAGGCAAAAGAATGTATGAATTCACTGATAAATTATTCAATGTTGCTTTACCAAGAGTTAGAGACTTTAGAGGAGTTCCAAGTAATTCTTTTGACGGTAGAGGAAATTATTCAATGGGAATTAAAGAGCAATTAATATTTCCTGAAATTGATTATGATAAAGTTGATAGAGTAAGAGGAATGGATATAATATTTGTGACAACGGCTCAAACAGATGAAGAAGGTAAGGAACTTCTTACACAATTGGGAATGCCATTTTCACATAGTTAAAAGGAGGGATGATTTCGTGGCAAAAAAATCAATGATTGTAAAGCAACAAAAGCCGCAGAAATATAAAACAAGAGAATATAACAGATGTAAATTATGTGGAAGACCACATTCTTATATAAGAAAATTTTCAATATGTAGAATATGTTTTAGAGAATTGGCCTATAAGGGACAAATACCAGGAGTAAGAAAAGCCAGCTGGTAAAGAATTGATGAAGGGAGGTCAGGTAAATGCAAGTTACAGATGTGATTGCCGATATGTTAACAAGGATAAGAAATGCAGGTTCTGCAAAGAGGTCAACAGTTGATGTTCCAGCTTCTAATTTGAAAAGATCAGTTGCTAAGATATTATTAAATGAAGGATATATCAGACAGGTTGACGAAGTAAAAGATGGTAAACAGGGTATTTTAAGAGTTACTTTAAAATATACTATGAATAAGAAAAATGTAATTTCCGGGTTAAAGAGAATAAGTAAACCTGGTCTTAGAGTTTATGCAGGTAAAGATGATATTCCAAAGGTCTTAGGAGGACTTGGAATAGCAGTGATTTCAACTTCAAAGGGGTTAATGACTGATAAAAATGCCCGTAAAGAAGGAATCGGTGGAGAAGTCTTATCATTTATTTGGTAGGATATCTAAAAAAATATACATTTCAAAATAATTAAGCATGTGATTTTTAGATTTTAGAAATGTGATATTATTTTTTAGGGTTTCCTAAAGATTTTAAATAAAAACAGTTCTGAAAAGAGTTTAAAGACTCATAATATTAAGAACAGGAGGAAATATAAAAAATGTCACGTATTGGAAGAATGCCTGTAGTTATACCAACAGGTGTTGAGATTAAAGTTGAAAATGGTAATACTGTTATGGTTAAGGGATCAAAAGGTTCTTTGACAAAAGAGTTACATAAAGATATGATTATAGAGATTAAAGATAATAAACTGAGTGTTAAAAGGCCATCAGAGCAGAAAAGACATAAAGCTTTACATGGCTTAACAAGATCTTTAATAAATAATATGGTTTTAGGAGTAACAAAAGGTTTTGAAAAGAATCTTGAAATAAATGGTGTTGGTTATAGGGCACAAAAACAGGGAAAAAAACTTGTACTCACTCTTGGTTATTCACATCCTGTTGAAGTTATGGAAACAGAAGGAATAAAAATAGATGTACCAGCAAATAACAAGATTATTGTTAAAGGTATTGATAAACAAGAAGTCGGTGAATTTGCAGCGAAGATTAGAGAGAAGAGAAAACCTGAAGTGTATAAAGGTAAGGGAATAAAATATGAAAATGAAATTATCAGAATGAAAGAAGGAAAAACTGGTAAGTAGTGAAAGGGAGTGAGCGTGTATGATAAAAAAGGTTGCTAAAAGTGTTGTTAGAAAAAGAAAACATGTAAGAGTTCGAAAAAAAGTAAAAGGCATTGAAGAACGTCCAAGATTAAATGTATTTAGAAGTCTTAACAACATATATGCACAAATAATAGATGATGAAAAAGGTCATACTTTAGTAGCTGCTTCAAGTGTAGATGAAAGTCTTAAAGGAAAGCTTAAGATCGGTTCAAATAAAGAAGCAGCCAGAGAAGTAGGTAAATTAATTGCTACAAAAGCGGTTCAAGAAGGAATTGAAAAAGTTGTTTTCGATCGTGGTGGTTATATTTATCATGGAAGAGTAAAAGAACTTGCAGAAGGTGCAAGAGAATGTGGATTGAAATTTTAGTTTTGAAGGAGGGGAATAAGTTTGCAGCGAGAACGAATTGAATCAAATACATTGGATGCGGAACTTAAAGAAAAAGTTGTTAATATCGGCCGTGTTACTAAAGTTGTAAAAGGTGGTAGAAATTTTAGATTTAGTGCACTTGTAGTTGTGGGTGATGAAAACGGCCATGTTGGAAGTGGTATTGGTAAAGCAGCTGAAATACCAGATGCAATAAGAAAAGCAATTGAAGATGCAAAAAAGAATTTAATAAAAGTTCCAATGGTAGAAACAACTATACCTCATGAAGTAATAGGAGAATATGGGGCTGGAAGAGTATTATTAAAACCAGCTGGTGCTGGTACAGGAGTTATTGCAGGAGGACCTGTGAGAGCTGTACTAGAATTAGCAGGAATTAGAGATATTAGAACTAAATCATTAAGATCAAATAATGCTATTAATATGGTAAATGCTACTATATCAGGATTGGCAGATCTAATGACAATTGAACAAGTATCAAAACTTCGTGGAAAGACTCCAGAAGAAATATTAGGCTAGGAGGAATTAATGTGGCAGAGAAATTAAAAATAACTCTTAAAAAAAGCCTTATTAAAACTAAGTCAGGACAAGCTGCTACAGCTTCTGCTCTTGGTTTAAGGAAAATTGGATCATCAGTTGAACAAAAAGATAATCCTCAAATAAGAGGTATGGTTAAGAAAATATCACATCTTGTTGAAGTGGAAGAAATATGAGGAGGTGAAAAAATTGAGGCTAGAAGAATTAAAGCCTGTAGCCGGCTCCAATAAAAAGGCTTTTAGAAAAGGCAGAGGACATAGTACAGGAAATGGTAAAACTGCTGGAAGAGGTCATAAAGGTCAAAATTCAAGAGCAGGTGGCGGAGTAAGAATAGGGTTTGAAGGTGGACAGATGCCTCTTTATAGAAGATTACCAAAAAGAGGATTTAATAATAAAAGATTTGCCAAAGTATACACAGAAGTTAGAATTGAATTTTTAAATAAATTTAATGATGGAGAAATAGTAAATGCAGAAACACTAAAAGAAAAAGGAATAGTAAAAAAAGTTGTTGATGGAATCGTTGTATTGGGAAACAGTGAAGTAAATAAAAAACTTACAGTCCAAGTAGCAAGGATAACAAAAACGGCTAGAGCTAACATTGAGGCTGTAGGAGGAAAGGTCGAGGTGGTTTAGTATGGGAGGGATGCTTGAGACCTTGAGGAATGCTCTAAAGATCCCAGATCTTAGGAAAAAGATAGTTATGACGGTTGTTATGCTACTTATATTTAGGATTGGAGCACATATTCCTGTTCCGGGTTTTAATCCGGAAAAATTTAAGACTTTGATTGAAAATGGCGGAAGTATTGCCGGATTTATGGATATCATTTCAGGTGGAGCATTTAAACAAGCTTCCATTTTTGCTATGAGTATTACACCTTATATTAATGCTTCAATTATTATGCAACTTTTAACGGTTGCAATCCCCAAATTGGAGCAATTGCAAAAAGAGGGAGAAGAAGGACGTAAGCAAATTCAAAAGTATGTAAGATATGGTACAGTTTTATTAGGATTTATACAGGCAGTTGGTCTATATGTTACTTTAAGTAGTGCTTTAACAGATGATATGGGAGTATTACCATTTTTTACAGTAACATTGACTTTTACAGCAGGAACTGCATTTTTAATGTGGCTTGGTGAAAAAATTAATGATGTAGGTATTGGCAATGGTATTTCATTAATTATCTTTGCAGGTATTTTATCAAGAGGCCCAAGTGCAGCTATGGAATTATATGAGCTACAAAAATTAGATGCTCTTGGAAAAGGTGTTATTTCATATTTTTCAATTGCGTTAATATTAGCTTCTTTTATTGCTTTAATAGCAGGAGTTGTATGGGTACAGCAAGCTGAAAGAAGAATTCCAGTACAATATGCAAAAAGAGTTGTAGGACGTAAAGTTTATGGGGGACAAAATACTCATATACCTATTAAAGTAAATTCAGCTGGTGTTATACCAATTATTTTTGCAATGTCAATAATAATGTTTCCAGCTACAATATTACAATTTTTTGCACCAAATGCTGATAATTGGTTCATAAGAGAAGCTTTAACTCCTACAGGTAAAATATACGCACTAATGTATGCGATACTTGTAATATTTTTTACATTTTTCTATACAGTTATGGTTTTTAATCCAGTTGAACTTTCAAACAACTTAAAGAAAAATGGTGGATTTATTCCAGGTATAAGACCTGGAAAACCTACATCAGATTATATAGCAAAAATTTTAAATAGAATTACCTGGTTTAATGCATTTTTCTTAGCATTTATTACTGTTTTACCAAATGTATTATCATTAATTTTTGATAAGATACCGAATATTTGGTTTGCAGGAACAGGGCTTTTGATTATGGTTGGAGTTGCTTTAGATACAGTTAAACAAATTGAATCTCAAATGTTGATGAGACATTATAAGGGATTCTTGGAATAGAAGAATTAGTAAATTTCAAAAGATAAAGAAAACATTAAGGGGAATTAAAGGATAGAGCCTTTGATTCCCTGTATATCAAAGGAATAGCTAAAAAATGATTTTATCTTTAAGGGACAGCCAAAAAATAAATCTACATTTTAAAAATGTGATATTATTTTTTAGGATTTTCTAAAATGCTTTTTTAGTTATTCATATTAACTTAGAGATATTCAAAAAATAAAATTTTATTCTTGAGAGTGGAGATATTATTTTTCTAGAACTTCCTAGAATAAAGAGATATTAAGGAGTGTTAATATGAGGATTATAATGTTAGGGGCTCCCGGAGCCGGAAAAGGTACACAAGCATCAATTATTTCTAAAAAAATGAACATACCACATATTTCTACAGGGGATATATTTAGATATAATATTAAAAATAACACTAAATTAGGAATAGAAGCAAAAAGTTATATAGATAAAGGATTATTAGTCCCAGATGAATTAACTATTAACATAGTTAAAGACAGACTAAAAAATGATGATTGTAAAAAAGGCTTTTTATTAGATGGATTTCCAAGAACTATTAATCAGGCAGAAGCTTTAGATAAAGTTTTAAGTGATATGAATTTAAATTTAAATTTAGTTCTTAATATTTTTATTAAAGATGAAGCTGTAATAAAGAGATTATCAGGAAGAAGAGTTTGTCCAAATTGTAATGCAGGATATCATTTGATATATAGTCCTACAAAACTTGAAGGAATATGCGATGAATGTAAATCTGAAGTTATTCAGAGAAATGATGATAAAGAGGAAACTATATTAGAAAGACTTAAAACTTATCATGTTCAAACAGAACCTTTAGAAAAATTTTATGAGAAAAAAGGTTTGCTAAAGTCTGTTGATAGTCAAGGCACAATCGAACAAACAAAAATTGAAGTCTTTAAGGTATTGGGTGTTGAGTAATATGATTTACAAATCAAAAAGAGAAATTGATTTAATGAGAAAAGCGGGAGAAGTTGTTGCTTTAGCTCATAAAAAAATAGAAGAAGTAGTAGAACCAGGTATAACAACTCTTGAACTAGATAGGATAGTTGAAGAATTTATTCTTAAATGCGGAGCTAAACCTTCCTTTAAAGGTTTTAAAAATCCAGTACCCGACGAAATTGATTTTCCGTCAAGTATTTGTGCTTCAGTTAATAATGAAGTTGTACATGGTATTCCTAATAAAAATTTATTAAAAGAAGGTGACATTTTAAGTGTTGATATTGGAGCATATTTAAATGGATATCATGGAGATGCTGCCAGAACATTTGAAATAGGAAAAGTATCAGAGGTTGCTAAGAAACTTATTGATGTAACGAGAGAGAGTTTTTATAAAGGTATTGAAAATGCTATATTAGGAAATAGAATATTTGATATTTCAAAAGCAATTCAAAAGCATGTTAGAAGAAATGGTTTTTTTGTAGTTGAAGAACTTGTTGGTCATGGTATAGGAAAAGAATTGCATGAACCACCACAGGTACCTAATTTTATAACAAAAAGAAAAGGACCAAGACTTGCAACTGGAATGACAATAGCAATTGAACCTATGGTTAATGTAGGCACTAGTGAAATTATTTTCAAAAGAAAAGAATGGACAGTTGTTACAAAAGATGGATCATTGTCTGCACATTATGAGAATACTATTGCAATTACTGAAAATGAACCACTTATTTTAACTAAAGTTGATTAAGGATATCCAAAAAATAATTGTTATATTATTTTTTTAGGTTTTCCTAATAGATATATTTTTAATTTATAACGAAAAAAATTTTTGATTGAAGCTATTAGCTTCAATATGTTATAATATCTTACTAATGATATAAAAACGCAAAGTATTTTTTAAAGACAGGTGAAATAAAAAAATGAAAAGTTTAAAGTTGACTTTAGCTTCAGTCATTTATTCTAAAGCTGGAAGAGATGCAAAAAATAAATTTGTGGTTATAGATATTATTGATAATGAATATGTTTTATTGGTTGATGGACATTTGAGAAAAATTGAAAAACCTAAAAAAAAGAAGATAAAACATATTGAGCTGACAGATTTTATAATATATGATATAAAAGATAAATTAGATGAAAAGAAAAAGTTAACAAATGCTGAGATAAGAAAATGTTTACAAAAATTAACTAATTAATTATAGATTAAAGACCTGAAAAAAGGAGGTTTTATTTTGGCTAAGGAAGACGTCATTGAAGTAGAGGGTACTGTTATTGAAGCTTTACCTAATGCTATGTTTCAAGTGAAATTGGAAAATGGACATAAAATTTTAGCACATATATCAGGAAAATTAAGGATGAATTTTATAAGAATTTTACCTGGTGATAAGGTTACTATAGAGTTATCTCCATATGATTTAACAAGAGGAAGAATAACATGGAGAGCAAAATGATATCATATTCATTTTGCCTAAGAATTACTGGTAGTAGGCTATATTGACAAGACCTGTGTGATTCATTACTTAAGAGTGCAATTTATTTTTTTTGAATATCTCTTAGTAAGGAGGTGTAATAAAGTGAAGGTAAAACCATCTGTTAAGACTATTTGTGAAAAATGTAAGGTTATAAGAAGAAAAGGGAAAGTTATGATAATTTGCGAAAATGCAAAACATAAACAAAAACAAGGCTAAGGATAAAAAACAGAAATTACATTGAAGGAGCGGCTGTATGGTTTACCATATCCTTTAATGATGATTTATATATAAGGGATATCCAAAAAATAAATCCTAATTCTTGAGTATGAATTCATATGATTTAAATGAAGCTCATAGGAAAAAAGTTCGATATTATTTTTTAGGTTTTCCTAGATGAAAATGAATATTATTGTTTAGTATTTATTTTAAAGATAAGATTAGAAGTGATAAATATTTGGAGGTGTAGAGAATATATGGCTCGTATTGCAGGAATAGACTTGCCTAGAGAAAAAAGAGTTGAAATAGGATTGACATATATATTTGGAATAGGCAGATCAAATTCAAACAAAATATTAAAAGATACAGGAATAAGTCCTGATACAAGAATCAGAGATTTAACTGATGATGAAGTTGCAAGACTTAGAGAATCTATTGATAAAGATTTTAAAGTTGAAGGTGATTTAAAAAGAGAAATTTCTTTAAATATTAAAAGATTAATGGAAATTGGTTGTTATAGAGGAAGAAGACATAAAATGGGTCTTCCTGTTAGAGGACAGAAGACAAAAACCAATGCAAGAACTAGAAAAGGTCCTAAAAGAGTAGCTGGATCTAAAAGGAAATAGTAAAGGAGGATTGCTGTTAAATGGCGACTAAAGCTGGAACTAAGAAAAGGAAAAAGAGAGAACGTAAAAATATTGAAAGAGGCGCAGCACATATACGTTCAACATTTAATAATACAATAGTAACAATAACTGATACTGCTGGAAATGCAGTTTCGTGGTCAAGCTCAGGTGGACTTGGATTTAGAGGATCTAAAAAGAGTACTCCTTTTGCAGCACAAATGGCTGCTGATACTGCAGCAAAAGCTGCAATGGAACATGGACTAAAGAGTGTAGAAGTATTTGTAAAAGGTCCAGGAGCTGGTAGAGAAGCTGCGATAAGAGCTCTTCAAGCAGCTGGATTAGAAGTTAGTTTAATAAAAGATGTTACTCCTATACCACATAATGGTTGTAGACCACCAAAGAGGAGAAGAGTTTAATGATTATAGGAAGATATATGGAGGTGTAAAATAGATGGCAAGATATACAGATGCATCGTGTAGATTATGTCGTAGAGAAGGTACGAAGTTATTTATAAAAGGACAAAGATGTCATACTGACAAATGTGCTTTTAGCAGGAGACAGAGTTCACCAGGGCAACATGGACAACAAAGGAAAAAAGTATCTGAATATGGTATACAATTAAGAGAAAAACAGAAAGCAAAGAGAATTTATGGAGTTCTTGAGAGACAATTCAGAAAATATTTTGATATAGCAGCTAATAAAAAAGGAATTACTGGCGATAATTTATTACAACTATTGGAAATAAGATTAGATAATGTTGTATTTAGATTAGGTCTAGCAACTTCAAGAAAAGAAGCAAGGCAATTAGTAAGACATGGTCATTTTAATATAAATGGGAAAAAGGTTAATATTCCATCTTATTTAGTTAGAGTTAATGAAGAAATATCAGTAACAGATAAGTTTAAAAAATCTACTAAACTTGAGCTTATAGATAGTATAGCTGGAGGAAGAGTTGTTCCTGAGTGGCTTGATTATTCACAAGATACTTATTCAGGTAGAATAGTAGCACTTCCAACAAGAGAAGATAGTAATGATATTGAAATCAAAGATCATTTGATTGTTGAGTTATACTCAAAATAATATAACATCAACTGAAAACAAATTACCAAGGGAAGCTCAATATATTAGATTGCCAGTTGCCCTCGATAAAAAAACTCTATAAAAGGAGGGTTTTAGAAGTGATTGAAATAGAAAAACCTAAAATTGAATGTGTTGATAATAAGGGAAGTAGTTCTTATGGTAAATTTGTCGTTGAACCTTTAGAAAGAGGATATGGAATCACACTAGGTAATTCAATAAGAAGAATATTACTTTCTTCATTACCAGGTGTTGCTGTAAATTCGATTAAAATTGATGGTGTATTACATGAGTTTTCGACTGTACCAGGTGTAATTGAAGATGTAACTGAGATTATATTAAATATAAAAGAGATATCCATTAAATATTATGGTGAAGGACAAAAAGTTATATATGTGGATAAAGAAGGAGAAGGCCCTGTTACTGCAAGTGATATTAAAGCTGATTCAGATGTAGAAATTTTAAATAAGGATTTACATATTTGTACATTAAATGGAGAAAGCAGATTTTATATGGAACTTACAATAAGTAACGGAAGAGGTTATGTCCCGGCAGATAAAAATAAAATACCGGGTCAACCCATAGGAATTGTTCCTGTAGATTCAATTTATACCCCAGTAAGAAAAGTAAATTTTAATGTTGAAAATACACGTGTAGGTCAAGTTACCGATTTTGATAAGTTGACTCTTGAGGTTTGGACAAATGGAAGTATAAGTCCTGATGAAGCTATAAGTTTAGGTGCAAAAGTTATGAGTGAGCATTTAAATTTATTTATTGATTTATCTGATCAGGCTAAGAACACAGAAATAATGATTGAAAAAGAAGAAACAAAGAAAGAAAAAGTTCTGGAAACAACTATTGAGGAATTAGATCTTTCTGTAAGATCTTATAATTGTCTAAAGAGGGCAGGAATTAATACTGTTGAAGATCTTACAAACAGAACTGAAGATGATATGATGAAAGTTAGAAATTTGGGTAGAAAATCTTTAGAAGAAGTATTACATAAATTGAGTGCTTTAGAATTAGTCTTGGCACAGAATGAAGAGTAGAGAATTTGGTAGAGGAGGTTAGATAATGCCAAGGAATAGGAAACTCGGTTGTCGTACTGATCACAGAAATGCGATGCTTAAAAATTTAGTTACTTCATTTTTACATAATGGGAAACTCGAGACAACTGAAACAAGAGCAAAAGAAGTTAGGTCAATGGCAGAAAAACTTATAACAATTGCAAAAAACGAAGTTGATAATTTTGAAACAAAAAATGTGAAAAGGACTTATGCTGAAAAAGACAGTAAAGGACATAAAATATTAAAAACAAAGAAATCTAAAAATGATAAAGATTATAAGGTTGTAAACAGAAAAGAAGAAGAGGTTTTGGTTCAAGTGGATACCCCTTCAAGATTACATGCTAGAAAACTTATTATAAATAAAGTTTTTAGACTCAAAACTGTTGATCCAAAGAGAAAGAAAGTAGTTACCAATATAAATATTGCCAATAAATTGTTTGATGAAATAGCTCCTAAATATAAGGAGAGAAATGGCGGTTATACCAGAATGTATAAATTAGGACAGAGAAAAGGTGATGCCGCAGAAATGGTAATCTTGGAACTGGTATAGATAGTTTATGGAGAAGTTAAAAAATAATATCACAAGTTGAGATTTGTTTTTTAGTTGTCCCTTAATGACATTTTCTAGGTTTTCTTAAATATATATATTTAATTAAAATTTTAAATTAAAGAGTTTGGGAATTAAAGCAAAGAATTGCTTAAACCCAAACTTTTGTATTATTATAATTATATTTTACTTAAAGTAGAATCAAAAAAATAAACAAGGAGAACCTAAAAAATAATACCAAATTCTTTTCGTCTGAAGTTCGCTT
>JBDMZA010000502.1:0-2920 GCA_039770155.1 Clostridiales bacterium | reverse complement strand
TACAGATTTATTTTTATAATCACCAAGGACTTCTCCAGCAAATTGTAATACATCATCAGAAATTTTATTTTTGGACAAAGCTTCAGGGATAGTTTTGAAATGAATTCCTAACTCAATTTGATTAATAGTATATAATGAGCTGAAAAAATCTCTAAAATATTGATGAGAAAATCTATATATTTTATTGTTTTCTTTAATGATTTGAATTTCTTTTAAAAAACTTTTAAATCTGTTAAATTGCTTTAAATCAATAGCTTTCTCTACAACTTCAGAATCATCATATACATAAAAGCATTCAATAAATTCTTTTTTTGATATTTCATCAATAGCAATTCTAGACAAATTTCTTAACTCTCGTTCATTTAATACAAATCTATTTTTAATTCTCATAGAAAAAGCAATATAAGAAATAACATGCTTAAGCATAAAATCATGTAAATAAATATCACTTTCTATACCCTCATCAATCTCTTTTGTTATCTGGTTCTCAATATAATTCCAAAAAATTTCTCCCCTTGTTTTGGCATTATCTATAAAATTCACATATTCATTATCTTTAAATTCTTTAATGATTTCACAGGAATTTGTATAGAGAGTCAATATCATTGGATTTTTATAAAGATTATCTTCGCTAACGTCTACCGTACTTAGTTCATTAGATTCTTCTAAGTACATTTCTATCTGACTTTCATTTAATTCTGTTAAATTAAATATATTATATTTATTCCAATTATAGGTTAATGTAAAATCATATCTAGAAGCTATAATGATTTGAACACCTTCTAATTGATTAAATTTTTCAATTTCATATAATAGAATCTTATTATCTTTAACTTCATTGAAAGCGTCTAACATAAGTGTTATCGAAGGTTCTTTATCACCTTCAATAATTACTGGATCTTTCATATAAAGATACAAATTATTGATATCCTTCTTTGAAGGCTTAAATATAGATAAATAATCTTTGAAAATTGTGTTTTGTATAAAATCTTCTTTTTCGCTAATGTTATATGCGTTTAAATCAATATAAATTGGAATTGAATTATTTGTATTATCACTAAGTAACTCAGCCCAATAATTTTTAAGAAGAACTGTTTTCCCCATACCACCATCACTAATCAAAGCTATATCCCAATTTTTACAGTTATATAAGTTATTTATGGCATCAATTAATGAAATATTTTCACGTCTTCCATTTACATTAACATCAACAAAAATAGTACTTGAAACATCAGATAGTTTTAATTTTTTATGTTGTCTACGAGATTCTTGAAATAATTTTTTCTTTAAAAGATCTTCACCTTTATTCATTTTTATATTTTTCTCAATTTCATTTATTCTTTCATCGATTAAATAATTATCAATGTATGGGTGTAACTTCCCATTTTCATCTTTTTTAATGAATGGAACTTCATTCCCAAACCTATCCATAAAGCTTTTATCTTCCAAATTATTATTTAATTTGACTGAAAAATTTAAAATCTCTACAAAAAAATTTCTAAAATTACTATTTTTTCTGGAGTAATAAATATTTTTTAATGATAGTTTATCAATTTCAGGATCATTTAAAGCTAATCTAAAATAATAGTCAAGCAAATTATTAATTTGAAATTCTGTCTTTGGAATTATATCAAATTTTACTAATTCATCATAAACATATCCCATATCCTTATCTCTTAAATGCTTAGGTACAGGTCTTTTTAAATTAAAACATCCTGAAATTATAGAATGATTTGCTTCTAAATCAATGCTATTCCAAAAATCTTTTTGTGTGATACCAACTATTTCAATATATTTTTGTGCTACTATTCCAATTCTTAACATTCTACACCCCATACTTTCAATTTTTCTGAACCTTTTTGTAAGTTTCTATCAGTAGTCATAATTATTATATCAAATATATAATTAATATATAAACAATATAAGTAACAAAAAAACAAATATCTTCAAAGGAGATGATTTTAAATTATATTACTAATAGAATTTAAGAGATATTTTGAGAATAGCCTATTATTAAATTGAAAGGAGTATTAAATTGATTAAAAGTAAAGGGATCAAAGTTTATAAGGCTAAATTCCCTAAAGAACTAGAAAATATCAAGGAAATATATGCTAAGAATGCTCTGATTATAAATATTAATTATAAAAATGGAGATATTGTAATCCTAAACAAAAATAGAATTACAATATAAATTACTCATCACGATTAACATACAATTTAATAAAATCATCTAATACTTTTGCAGGTATTTTACTTGTTTGAGCTGATTTAGCTACAGCAATGTAATCAGTCGATAAAGAATCATCTTCACCATATTTTATTGCTGGATCATCAACAACACCCATTAAATATGATACAGATGTACCTAAAGAATCAGAAATCTTTTTAAGTAATTCAGGAGTAGGAAATTTAAATCCCAAGATAAATTCTGTTAATTCCGATTTCTTTAAACCAACTTTTTTTGATAGTTCTACAGCTGTTAAATCATTTGTAAACATTAGAGTTTTAACACGTTCAGTAAAAAATTTATACATAACTGATGAACTTAAATCTTTTTGAGAATTTTCTTTTAATTCATCTAGACTTCTAAGATCAGATAAACCTAATATATAATCTACTGTAACACCAAAAAAATTAGCATATTTGATTATTGTTTCTGCATCTGGAAGTCTGTTGTTTTTTTCATAGTTACTGATTGAAGATTTAGCTGATTTAAATTTTTCAGCAAGTTGACGTTGATTTAAGCCTAATTCTATACGAAGCTCTTTTAGCCTAACACCAAACTTATTGGTCATTTTTAACCTCCTAAGTATTTTATAAAAAATAGTACTCGAAACAATTTTTATTCACCTAATAATAATAATTTAAAACATTATATTGACAAATTCACTACGAGCTATTATAATCAAATCATAGTATT